>DATDFH010000511.1:0-2707 GCA_036522715.1 Verrucomicrobiia bacterium | reverse complement strand
CGACCGGCGCGCCCTCCGATTCGAGCGCGAGGTAGCCCTTGCGATAATTGCACTCCTCGCCGCCGGACACTTCCTTGCCGTTGACGTGCAGCCGGAGGACGCCGTTCGTGCAGACGACGCGGTAATGATTCCACTCCGGCGTTCGTTTGCTCCGTTCTTCCGAGGGAAAGCTTCGATCCCCATTGTGCCGGCCGAACGGTTTCATGGTCGCGCCGTGGATGGGGAACACGTCGCCGTGGGTGGTGAACCACTCGGCCTTCTTCCCGGTTTGCTTCTCGTATTGCTCGGCGTAGCCGTGGTCGAGCACCTGCACCTCGATGCCGCGCAGGAAGGGCACGCCGGGCGCGGCGATGGGCGTGCCCCAGATGAACACGCCGGAGTTGCCGCCGTCGGTAAGGTGCCGCCACTCGACCTCGAGGACGAAATTCTCGTATTGGCGCGCGGTGCGCAGGGCGCCAGTGGGCTTGCCTGTGCAATGAATCATGCCCTCGCGCACGCTCCAGGTTTCCGGCGCGCAATTGGCGTTCACCCAGCCGGTCAAATCACGGCCATTGAAGAGCGGGACAAACCCGTCCTCCTCGGCCGCCAGCGCCGTGCAGGCCGCCGCCACCAAGAGTAAGAAAAATCGCTTCATGCCGCGAGACTGCCAGCGCCGCCCAGCAATTGCACGCGGGAAGAGAATACGTGAGCGCAGCTCAATTTCGGGCATCGTCCGAGCGGAGACGTGGTGGAACTCGTCGCGCTGCGACGAGTAGCGCCGCGTGCAGCGGCGCGACGGTCGTTGTATTACCCACAAGTCGGCGACGTGATTTGGCGAATCCCAACGGGATTCCGCAGCAAAGCCCAGGGTTGCGAGGCACGAGCTACCCTGGGTAACCGCGATGGAATGGGGCTCAACCCCAACGGGGTTGCGTCCGCACCGTGGAGCGCCCAGACACAACCCCGTTGGGGTTGGAGGGCTGCTTTCGCACATTCCCAGGGTAGCTCGTTCCTCGCAACCCTGGGCTGGAGGTCGCAATCCCTTTGGGATTGGCGGCATGGGCACGCCGACTTGTGGGTAATACGATCACTCGCGCGGTCGCGATTTGAAGGCCGCCGCCGCTGCGCGACCCCCGGATTCGAGATAGGCCAGCAGATCGAGGATTTCTTCGCGCGTGAGACTGTTGACCAGGCCTTCGGGCATGGGAGAGAGCGTGGACGGGGTGACGGTGTCAATCCGGACGCGGGCGATGCGCTCGCTGGCTCCGGACGCCGGATCGGTTTCGAGCACGATTTCATCGGCGGCGTCCCGGATCAATCTGCCGCTGAAGCTGTCGCCGTTTTTTAGCACGACCAAGCTGTGCTGATATTGCTCGGACACGACCTTGGACGGTTCGAGGATGGATTCGAGCAAGGAGCGGCGATCATACTTGCTGCCCGCGGCCGTCAGTTCAGGGCCGATGGCGCCTCCATCGTTGCCAAATCGATGGCAGGCCAGGCACTGGGCGTCCGCGAAGGCCCGGCGTCCGCGCTCGAAATCGCGTCCCGCTCCGGCCTCGTCCAGGTGTGGGAGGAGGTCGGCCATCGTCCATTGGCGCACGTGCGCGCGGATGGTGGAGGGGATCTGTCGCGCTTTCTGGAGCGGCCGGTTGAGAAGTCCGGCGAGTTCGGTGCGTTCCTGGGCGGAAAGGGCCGCCACTGCGTCTCGATGAAACTCGCGCAGATATCTGTCCACCCAGGCGCCATCCACGTAACCACGTCCAGCGTCGGCGAACCACCCGAACACCTCCGGCGGATGCGCCAGCGCGTCGCGCGGCTTCAGCCACCACTCCAGGAAACGACGCCGGGCCGCGGGCGTCCAGCCTTGGGGCACATTGCGGAGTTGGGCGATATAATGAAGCTGCTGCTCCTGCGTCGGCGCGGTGCCCAGTAGGTCGAGCGTTTTGTTCACGGCGCCCGGCGCCTCGAGCCAAAGGAGCAGGCGGGAAAGTTCCCGATTCAGCGGCCAGCTCGTCGCGGGAAAATGGCGGTCAAGCTGGCTGATCGCGAGCGCGGCGAGGTCGCCTTGCGGGCGGCCCTGCCGCAGGAAGCTGAGTTCGATGACACGCAGCTTGCGCAGTTGGTCCGATTCGGAAAGTGCATCGAGCGGGAACCGCGCCAGGGCCTTGAGCAAGTCACGCTGAACTTCTGTTCCGCTCACCCGCGCGAGGGCGAGCAACGCGGACAGCGCGGTGCCGGCATGGGTCTCGGCCAGCGCGCGCTCGCGCCAGGATACGGCGGGTTGCGATTCGAGGGCCAGACGCGCCGCGGAACGGATGAAACGGTCTGAGCTGGCGAGGTGCGGCCAGAGAAAATCCACGGCGGCGTCATCCGCGCGACCGTGAAAGCGTTCGAGCTGATGGCGCAGGGCGCGGGCGCGGGCGGCGGGGTCGCTGGACGATGTTTTCGCAAGCGGCGCGGTGCTCGTCGCCCCGCCTGTATAACTCACGCGATACAGTCCCGATTGTGTCCCGCGTCCGCCGGTGATGAAATAAAGCGCGCCATCCGGGCCAAAGGCGAGGTCGGTGAGATTCAGCGGCGTGCCACGGAGAAAGGTTTCGGCCTTCCCGCGATAACTGGCGCCGTCCGGTTCCAGATGCACGGCAAAGATGCGGCCATAAGACCAGTCCATCGCGAAGAGCGCGCGGCGATAGTTTTCCGGGAACCGGCTGCGCCCGCCAAACTTCAC
>DATDFH010000510.1:0-5337 GCA_036522715.1 Verrucomicrobiia bacterium | reverse complement strand
AGCCTTCGTTCGCGATGCGCTCCTGGTAAAACGACAGCACGTCGCCGACGAGCGCCCAACTGTCCAGCAGGGCGATGGCCGGGTCGCCGGGATCGCGCGTGGTGAGGGCTTGCAGCGGGCGCGATTTGTCCACGATGAGTTTGCCGTCCTTGTCCGTCTCGGCTCGGGGAAACTCGAGTTCCAACTGCGAAAGTCGCGCCAGCATCGTCTCGAAAAAAGTCGCGTGCGTGCCGACGCGTGTGGCGAGCGCGGGTAGGCCGGGCCGGTTGGCGGTCGGCATCGGCGTCACCGCTTCGACGCCTGCGCAGCAGCCGCAGGTGCAGGTCTCGTTCATCGTCCACCTCTCATCGTCAAGGTCAGTTTACCGTGCTCGGGAAGACTCGGGTCGTTGTCCAGTTGCGCAACTTCCAACGGGCCGAGCGTAAGAATTCCAACGTCGAGTTCGCCTTGGTCGCCCTCGTCCACGCGCTGAAGAGTTTTCACGTTCACACTCTCCACGCCCGTCACCGCTTGCGCGATGGCGACGAGTTTGCTCACGAAGACGCCCTCGCCAAACGACAGGTTGTCCGGATGGAAAAATCCAAGCCGGCCATCAGGCAGCGCGTGGTCGCTGAAAATTTCGCGCAGCGCCGCCTCCACGTGGCCGCGCAAATAATGCGTCTTCACGCAAATGACGAGTTCGAGGTCCAGCGGCACGAGCCGGGCGCTCACCGCTTTCACGTCGTGCCCCATTCGGCGATAGCGATGCAGCCGCCGCACGATGCGATCCAGCAACTTGTCCGACGCTTCCTCCGCACCGCGCGCGTCCACCGCCACCTGCGCCTCAAACCAACTGCCCGTCCACCGCAAGGCTGCGCCGGCGCGCTGCACCTCGTCCGCGAAATCGCGCTCGACGAGGCGCGCGTAATCGCCGGCGATGATGGCGCGTTGCAACACTTTCCGAAACGCGCCGGGTGCGAATAGCTTCGCTTCCGCGAGCGGTTCGGGTGCGACGCCGCCGCGCGCGGGCAGCGGATTGCGCGCCCGCAACGTCGCGCCGTCGAGCAAGTTCTCGAGGACGATGGCGGTGATGGTTTCCGCGCCGACGTTGCCAGCGGGGCCGTTGCCAAAGCGATAATTGCCGTGGATGTCCGCGCCCGCCGGAGGCTGGCGTCCGCACTCGCCATCGCCGAAACGCAGATGCGCGCGACCCTCGTTGTCCACCTCCACGACGAAGTCTTGGTCGATGGCGCAGCTGCCGAGCAAATCGCGCCGCGACTGCCACTGCCATCCGGCCTCGGGCGATTCAAGTTTCTCTCTCTCGTGCAACTTCGGCTGCTCCGCAGGCGAGCCGGGTTTGGGACACACACCGGGATGAGCCGTGACGGAAATCCACGGCAATGCTTCGCGCGGGTCCTGATCCAACAGTTTCGACGCGGGTGCGAGTGGATGTTTCGACACGCACTGGCTGAACGTGAGGGGCACGCGCCGCAACTCCGCGCTGAATTTTCCGGGCACGTCGGTCATTTCCACCGGGCTGCCCTCGCAGCCACAGTCGCCGGGTTTGTGTTCGCACGGCACTTGCCCGAGCGGCTCGCATTTAACGGGCCGCCCGTGATCCACGAGGATGACGTTGCCGCGCGCAACGCTGATGTCATCAATCACGCGGCAATCCGGCGCGGGTAGGCGTGCGGAAATGCAGAGCGGAAACGGCAGCGCGTCGGCCGCGGCCCATTCGATCTCGACGATTTGCGTTTCCGTGAGCGGGTCAACACCCGGCTCGACGCTCGTCAACTTCACCGCCCAGCGGCGCGTAGGATCGGCGTCAGCCTTAACGCCAGTCTTGGGGCCTTTGACTTCTTCAAAGATGAGCACGTCGCCGGCTTTCAATGACGGCTTCGGTTTGGGCCGCGCATCGGTCGAGGATCGGGCGGGCTCCTCGCACTGTTCCTGCGCATGGGAGTTCGCGTGCTTCGGGTTCTTGTTCGTCGTCTCGGACTTTTTCCAGTCGTATTTCAGCGTGGCCGAGGTCGCGCCGCGCGGCAGGCAGCAAAGGGAATCGCCCCAAGTGTAAAACTTGAGTTCGTTGTGCGCCTTGAACAATTCGATGTCCGGTGCGGGCCGTAGCGGCTGGAACACCACGGATTGCTTCTCGGCGAGCTTGAGAAATTCCTCGCGCGTCATCTGGCCTCGTTCGGCGGCGTGGTTGCTTTCCAATCCCGCGGCGAACCAAAGTTCCTCCGCCGAAAATTTCTGGTGTTCGTTGCCGGTCAGTTCCACGCACACCCAGGCGCGGGCGTTGCAGCCTTCGTGCAGAAAATAATCCACGAGCCGCGCATGGCGGCGCACCGAAATGCGTTGGCGCGCAGTGTCGAGATACGCCTCGGTGGCGACGGCGTCCTGATAGTAACTGAGTTGATCGCCAGCGTAAGCGAGGACTTCGACGAGCGCGACGCCGAGATCGGGCACGTGCCGCTCGCGCCAGTCGGGCAGGATCAACGCGAGGCGGCCGAGGATCAGCTGGCGGAAGCTGGCGTAATCCTTCGCGAGATAATTGACCTCCGGCTCGGCGCGTTTTTCCGGCGGACAGGCCGGCTCGATCTTGCAATCGAGATCGCTCGGGCAGCCGGCCTTGAAATTGAATTCCGCTTTCGCGTAGCGCGGATCGAATCCCTCCGGCGGCGCGGCGGTGGGCTTGCGGTCCTTCATCACGACGAGCCGCAAGGTGTAATTGGAAAAATCACCGACCTTGTCCACTGCCACGCGCAGACAACGCGAATCGTCGTCGTCCACTTCCAAGTTCGTGACGCGGATGTCGCGCACGCGCCGGCCGCCTTCGATGAATGCGCCGATTTGCTCAAGCGATTCCGGCGCAGTGCGGAACAGGTGGACGCGCAACTCGGCGCGGTGCGGTTGTTTCTCGACTTCCACGCAAACGACCTCGATGTAATCAATGCCGTTGGTATGGCGCCGTTCGCGCATCGTGAGCCGGCGTTTCTCGCCGTGACAGATGAGCGTGGGTTCGGGTTTCATACGCCGCCCTTCACGAAGGATTCGGAGCGTTGCTCGCCGGTACGCCGGACCGCGTAACTCACGATCACGCGCAAGGTCGAGTCCTCGCTGGTGACTTCGAGGTTTCGCACTTCGATCAAATCGCCGAGCCAGCGCTGAAGGCCGGCCTGCACGTTGAACTGAACGGCGGTCGCCAGTTCGGGACTGTTCGGCGCAAAGACGAGTTGTAACAGGCCCGCGCCGAAATCGGGCCGGTTGACGCGCTCGCCCGGATTGGTGAACAGGAGTTGTTCGATCAAGTCGCGGATGTGATCGTCGTTGTCCGTGACAGCGGTACGTCCGCGTCGGTCGATATGGAATGGGTAGTCAATGTTCATGTGGGTTTCATATCGCGCTGACGCGGATTTGCGTCGTGACAATCACCAGTGGCGTGCCGGTCGGGGCGCAATTCGCCTGGCTGCCTTGCACCAAAAGCGGCTGGCCGTTCGACAAAACCCGCGTGGTGCCGCTGAACCATTGCGCGGTCACGCAGGGACCGTTGGCGGCCGGTGGCGGAGGCAGCGTGCAGCCGGCGACGACGTAGGGCGAAGTCATCAGCACCGTCGGTTGGGCGCTCACGAGCACGCGCGGATTGGGCACGGTGGGCTGCGCTTGCCCGGCGTGCGAGCAAAGCACCTGCGCTCCGACGTGAACGAGGAATCCTGGCATGGTCCTAATCTTTCATATCACTACCAGCGCACCGTTGTTAATGGTTACATTCGGCCCCACCATCATGATGGTCGCGCCTTTACCGTTGGAAATGAAGACGCCGGCGTCGTTGACGACAATGGACGCGCCCGTCGTGCTGCGCAGGATGATGCCGCCCACGGGCGGTGTCGGCGGCATAATCGGCGGCGGCGGGGCCGGGGCCATGTCGCTGATGATGATGCCTTGTTGCAGGAGGGATTGAATCACGATGTTCGGGTCAGCGGGATTTCCGGCTTTCGCGGCCAGCGGTAAATCCGATTGCGCGCCCCAGCGGCAGCCGGCCCAGATCGGCAAGTCGGGATTGCCGTGCTCGAATTCGACCCACACGCCCGTGCCGATGGGCGGCACGAGATAAATTCCCATCGGCGGACCGGTCGGGCCCGCCAGCGGCACGCACGGTTCGGCCCACGTCGAGGGAATCGGGCCGAGCACGTCCGGCACGTTGAGCATCAGCCGCCCGCGCTGCTCCGGGTCCACGTTGTTCAACACCGTCGCGCGGTATTTGCCGAAGTAAGGTCGGTTGGGAGTCGTGCCGTTCATGGGAGCGCCATCACCACCGGGGTTTGTGAAACGAGACCGTCGCGCGAGAGGGTGAAACTCTGCTTGTATTCTCCGCGCTTGAGATTGTGCGTCACGCTCTCGACGTAATACATGCCGTCGTATGCCAGCCCCGTGCCGCGCACGCCGACGAGCGAGCGGGCGCGGAGGATCGCGCCGTAACGATTCACGTTGAGCGAGCCGCTACCGCTCACCGCGTCCGCGCCCTCGCGCAACAGACCGAACGCGCGCTTGGCCGCCTGGTCGGGCGGGAGACTCGCGAGGTCATCGGAGAAGCGCACTTTGGACGGCGCCGTCAAGCGCGCGCCGAGCGGCGGCTTGAACACGTCTATGTTCGGCAGCGGAATGGGAATCGGGATTTTTTTTGAGAACGGATCGAGGATCGTGATGATCGTCAGTTTTTTGGAAAGCCCGTCCAGACTGAAACTCAACGATTCGACGTTCGTGGCCCAGTCCGAATTGACGCTCAGGGCCGGCTGCGGAATCGGGAGGCGCACGTCCGGCCCGAAATACGCGAGGTTCATCAGCGGGGCCGGACCAGGCTCGATATGAAAAGTGTAGCCGCAGTTGGAGGCCAATCCCTTGATGTAAGTCAGATCCGTGCCCGTCTGCGTGTCGTAACCGGACGTGGGGATTTTTGGGGAATCCACCAACGGCGGAATCACCAGCGGCACGACGCCAAACATGGCGTATTTGCTCAGGATCACCGCGACCTTGGCCGCGTCGGTCAGCGCCGGATAAACCAGCTTCATTTCAATCACGTCCATCAACACGCTCAAATCCTCGCCGGTAAGGGTGAGGGTGGACTGACCCGGCTCGTTGCTCGGTGAAACTTCGTGCCGCGTGACGACGCCATCGGCGATGACCTGCGGCATCCCGCGATGCGTGACGATGACGACGACGCGCGTCACCATCGGATCAAGCAATCCGGCGGGCAGCAGCATGGTTTGAATCAGCGACAATTTTCCGACGCTGAATTTCAACTGGAAGCCCGTGCGGTCGCGACCACTGGTCACCTGCACGCTCTCCAACGCCTCGACC
>DATDFH010000509.1:0-7592 GCA_036522715.1 Verrucomicrobiia bacterium | reverse complement strand
CCGTGGGATTGGGGATGAGGCCGGGGTTGCTGGAGCTCGCCGTGACGGTCAGCGTCTGGCTGAACTCGTTGCTCGAACCGGCGCTGATGCCCGTGAGGCTGACGGTTTGAGTTCCCGCTTCTTCGAGGATCGTCACGTCGGTCAAGGCATCGAGAGTCGGCTGATCATTCTTCGACAGCACCGTGATCGTGAAGGCGTTGGTTCGCGCGTCGATCCCGCCGTTGACCGTGCCACCGTCGTCTTGGACGATCACCGTGATCACCGCGCTGCCGGACTGGTTGGTCGCCGCCGCGAAAGTGAACGTACCGGTGAAACCAGGGTTGGTGTAATTGACGATCGGGTCCGGGATCAGGCCAGGATTGCTGGAAGTGGCGGTGATCGCAACGGACTGGCTGCTCTCGTTGGTTGCTCCGGGGCCGATGCCGCCGAGGTTCACGATTTGCGAGCCGGCGTCTTCAACAATCACAAGGTTGGTCAAAGTATTCAATGTCGGCCGGTCGTTGACGGGCAGCACCGTGACTGAAAAGGAATTCGTGACTGCGTCCACGCCGCCGTTGGTCGTGCCCCCGTTGTCCTTGACGACGACCGTGATCACCGCACTTCCGAACTGATTCGTCAATGGCGCAAACGTCATCGTACCGGTTGTGGCCGGATTGGTGTAGTTCACCGTGGGATTGGTGATGAGGGTGCCGTCGCTGGAGGTGGCCGTGATGGTGATCGTCTGGCCGCTCTCGTTGGACGGTCCGCGGCTGATGCCAGTGAGGTTGACTGTCTGGGTTCCGGCGTCTTCAAGGATCGTCAGGTTGGTCAAGGCATCCATCGCCGGCGAATCGTTCACCGCCACCACGGTGACGGTGAACGAGTTGGTCAGCGCGTCGATGCCGCCGTTGGTCGTGCCGCCGTCGTCCCGGACGACGACGGTGATCACGGCGGTGCCGGACTGGTTGGCCAGCGGCGCAAAGCCGAGCGTGCCCGTCGTGTCCGGGCTGGTGTAGTTGACGGTCGGATTGGGAATGAGACCGGGGTTGCTCGAAGTGGCGGTCAGGGTGATGGCCTGCCCGCTCTCGTCGGCCGGGCCGGGGCCGATGCCCGTGAGGTTGACGGTTTGAGTTCCTGCCTCTTCGAGAATCGTCAGGTTGGTCAAGGCGTTCATCGTCGGACGATCATTGGCCGCGAGCACTGTCACGGTGAACGAGTTGGTGATTGAATCGATGCCGCCGTTGGTCGTGCCGCCGCTGTCGGTGAGGACAACGGTGATCACAGCAGAGCCATACAGATTGGAGAGCGGCGCAAAAGTCAGCGTGCCGGTGGAGGCGGGATTGGTGTAGTTGACGGCGGGATTGGGAATGAGCCCGGGGTTGCTCGATGTGGCGGTGATGGTGTTCGTCTGACCGCTTTCGTTCGGCCCGGCGCTGATGCCGGTGAGGCTGACAGTCTGAAGCGGGGCGTCCTCAACGATCGTGCGATTGGTCAGCGCGTTCATCGTCGGCGGATCGTTGATCGCGAGCACCGTCACCGTGAAGGAGTTGGTGATTGAATTCTTGCCGCCGTTTGTCGTGCCACCGTTGTCCTGGACCACCACGCTGATGACGGCCGTGCCGGACTGGTTGGTCGCGGGCGCCCAGATAAGCGTACCGGCCGTGTTCGGGTTGGTGTAGGTGACCGTGGGATTGGGGATGAGGCCAGTGTTGCTGGAGCTGGCGGTGACGGTGATGATCTGATTCGTCTCGTTGGTCGCGCCGGCACTGATACCCGTCAAGCTTGTCGTCTGGGTTCCCGCATCTTCGAGAATGGTCAGGTTGGTCAGGGCATCCAACGTCGGCTGGTCGTTGGTCGCGATCACCGTCACCACAAACGAGTTGGTGAGCGCATCGACGCCGCCATTGTTCGCGCCGCCGTCGTCCCGCACGACCACGGTGATCACCGCGCTTCCCGACTGCTCGGGCGGCACCGCGAAAGTCAGCGATCCCGTGGAAGCCGGATTCGTGTAGCTGACCGTCGGGTCGGCGATGAATCCGGGACTGCTCGATGTGGCAGTAATCGTGAGAACCTGACCGGCTTCATCAGCGGGGCCGGGACTGATGCCCGCGAGATTTACGGTTCGAGTTCCCGCGTCTTCGAACAGCGTGAGGTTGGTTAGGGCGTTCATCGTCGGCCGATCATTGAGCGGCAGCACCGTCACCGCGAACGAGTTCGTAATCGAATCGATGCCTCCGTTGGTCGTGCCTCCGTTGTCGCGCACCACCACGGTGATCACGGCGGCGCCGGATTGGTTGGTCAACGGCGCAAAGGCGAGCGTGCCACTTGTGGCTGGGTTCGTGTAGTTGACCGTGGGATTAGGAATAAGCCCGGGATTGTCCGAAGTGGCGGTGATGGTGAGAGTCTGGCTGTTCTCATTGGTTGGCCCGCGGCTGATGCCGCTGAGGTTGACCGTTTGTGTTCCGGCGTCTTCCAAGATCGTCAGGTTGGTCAAAACATTCATCGCGGGCGAATCGTTGACCGCCAGCACGGTGACGGTGAATGAGTTCGTGCGCGCATTGACACCGCCATTGGTCGTGCCGCCGTCGTCGTGAGCGACTACGGTGATCACGGCGGTGCCCGACTGATTTGTCAGGGGCGCCAAGGTGAGCGTTCCCGTGGTGTCGGGGTTGGCGTAGTTGACGGTTGGATTCGGCACCAGCAACGGGTTGCTGGACGTCGCCGTGATCGTGACGGTCTGTCCACTCTCATCGGGCGCCCCGGGGCCGATGCCTGCGAGGTTGATGATTTGCGGCCCGGCATCCTCGGCGAGTGTCAAGTTGGTCAGGGCATTGAGCGTCGGCGGATCGTTGACCGAAAGCACCGTGACGGTGAAGGAGTTGGTGATCGAATCAAGACCGCCGTTCGTCGTGCCGCCGTTGTCGGCGACCACCACGGTGATCACGGCGCCACCGGACACGTTGGGCAACGGCGTAAAGGTGAGCGTGCCGTTTGCAACGGGATTGGTGTAGTTGACCGCCGGATTGGGGATCAGGCCGGGGTCGCTGGAGGTGGCGATGATCGTGATCGTCTGGTTGCTCTCATTGGGCGGGCCGCGACTGATGCCTGTGAGATTGACGGTCTGCATGCCGGGGTCTTCCGGAATCGTGCGGTTGGTCAAGGCATTCAACGTCGGCGGATCATTGATCGGATTGACCGTCAGGAGAAACGAAGTGCTGCCGGATGCGGTTCCGTCACCGACCGCAATCGTGATCAGATTGGTTCCAAACCCGTTCGTGGCCGGGATGATCGTCAGCGTGCGATTGTTCCCGCTGCCGCCGAAAACAAAGTTGGTAGCAGGGACGAGGTTGGTGTTGGACGACATCACCGAAAGAACCAAGGCATCGACGGACGTTTCTTCGTCTCCGATCGTAAACGAAATCGGGCCGGGCGGCATGTCTTCATCCGTCACGAGATCGCCAATGCTGGAAATCGAGGGCCGGCCATTGACGACGAATACACTGCTTGCATCGCTGGCAAGTCCCACCGCGCTGGCGGTCAGTTGCTTGTCTGTTCCCGCAACATCAATCCGCAGGTTGTTGAAGCTCGCGATCCCATTTCCGGCGTTCGTGCCGATATTCAGATTGGTGGTTCCCAGCAAAGGGCCGGTTCCCGCGCTGAGCGCCACGGATACGTCGAGGCTTCCCGGGAGATCCGAAGTGGAATCATTGCCGAACTGGTCCCGCGTACGCACAACGGGTTGGGTGCCAAAGGGGGCGCCAGTTGTGGCTCCACCGGGCTGCGTGGTGAAGGTTAGCTTCGAGACGACGCCTCCAGTCTCGGACAGTGACCCAAAGTTTCGGCCGCCGGACCCGTCCGCATTCGTGGACGTTGCGACGCCGTTGATCACGGCCGTGCCGCCACCGGTCGCCGGACGGTAAATCTGACCCGCGGCCAACGGCGTGCCTGTGGTGGGCCGCACCTGGAGGTGGTTGGTATTCCCAATGGTCAACACGTCGGCGTTTCCTGTTCCACTGACCGTCAACGTCACGGTGAACGTGTTGGAGTTGTTGATCACCACCGAAGCAGAGGAGATGTCCTGTCCCGCCGTGAAAGTGATGTTGGGAACTGCTGTGGTGTTGAATTCAAAACCGGCCGGCGCCTTGAGGACCAGCGTCCGCCCCGTGCCGCTGCCGATGTCCGCTTTATTTCCCTCGTCGATGATGATTGGTCCGAGCGTCGTCCAGGCAGGCGAAGGCGCGTTCGCCGCGTGATCCGCCAGGATATTGGTCCCGCCCGACGCTGGAGTGACCGAGACACTCGCCAGGGAACGTGTTGCGCAAATGCCGATGATTCCCAGTCCCAATCCAATCAGAAACTGCCGCCGCCACGTCGCCCACCGCGGCGTCGCGGCAGAGGGAAATGCAGCGGCCCGACACGAGCCGACATTATGTGAGGAGATGGCACGCACGCCTCTGGGGCTCAACAGGAGCCGATTCGGACCGGCTCGAACATGCTCCACGCTCAGACCGGTCTGTCATCTGATCTGTCGTTGGAGGTTGGTTTGGCAGGGTTCCGACTCTTATGACTCTGGGGTAATGGCCCTCTTTTGCAAACCGATTCAGCCAGGTTCACCCGCCCGCTTTTCGGAATTGAGAAACCGCGAGGATAATTGCCGGTTGGCCGCACGCGAGGTATCCACCTTAAGCCCGATGGGAAACTGCATCCGGGCGAGAGAAGCCGACGCAGGGAATTTCCGCATTTTGGAGCTGACCGGTAACGAAAAGAAGCCCCGGCAAAGCCCTGATTCCTTCCCTCACCAAACCCACGCGCCCGGTTCGCAATCCAGGTAAGCCCAACCGTCTTGCGAGTCTTTCGCTGACCACCGAATGGCCCTGCCTAATCTGCAGGTGGCCGCACACTGGGCCCCTCGACCCACTCCGGTGGAATCATGATCTGGCGCGGCACGGCGGGAACGCCGTGCTCGTGGCGCGAGAGTTGCGTGATGACCAGATCCACGGCGGCGGCGGCGATGTGGTCGCGGCGATGGTGAAGCCCGGCGCAGCCGCTCATGCGCGGCGACCAGTCGTGCACCACAAAGCCCACGTCTTCCGGAACGCGCAGGCCCAGACGCTTGAGCCACGCGGGCAGGTGCGTGTCGAAAGAGATCAGCGCATCGGGCCGGTGGGCTTTCATCCAATCGGAGAAGGCGCTGAAGTTGCGGGCGAGATTGTTGTGCGGAAACAGCAGCACGGGCACGCGCTGCCGGGCGGGCAGTTCCTGCTGGAAGTGAAACATCCCGCCGCTGTAGCCATTCTGCGAGCGGTCATCGATCCACCGGGTGATCGCGACGCCGATGCGCTGATAGCCGCGGTGATGGAGCTCGCCAGCGGCCATCTGGATGCCGAGATTCATGTCCGTAAAACACCGGTGCAACATGGGCTGGCGCAGGGCGCAACCAAACGCCACTGCCGCGAAGGGCGAGTAATCAATCTTGGCGCAAGGCAATTGCGCGCTCTGCGGTGAAACGATGACGGCCTCAATTCCTCGCGCCCGCAAGATGCGCTGGACGCGTTCCGGCGTCAGGCCGTCGCGCCCCAGCCAGAATTCCTCGACGTGGTAGCCGAAGGCCCCGGCGCGGTGGCGTATGTCTTCCAAGGGGACGTATTGATACGAAGGATTGAGCAGTTCGTCCTTGGGCACATCCTCGCGCAGGACGGCCATCGCGGCGCGAATCCGCGTGCGTTTGCGATCGCGCACCAGACCCATGAGGCGGGAGATGTGCGGGTCGGGCTGGTAGTTCAACGCAGCAGCGGTCTGGAGTACGCGCTCGCGTTTTTCAGCCGAGACTTTCGGGGCGTTTCGCAACGCTCTGGACGCTGTCATCGGAGATACGCCGGCCGCACGGGCAACATCTTGCAGGGTGGGTCGCGTTTCGGGCATGGGTGGTATCATACCACCGACAACGGCTTTTCCAGTGTCAAAGTCGGAGGGCTAAGGTGCGTCTTACATTTCCGAATATGATCCGCCCGGCCACAACCGCGACTGCTCCGGACATCCGCCCTTCGCGGGTCCGCGTCGGTGTTTTGTTGTTCGCGTGTGCGCTTTCGATGATCACCTACCTCGACCGCGTGGCCATGGCGTCGGCAGCGGGGGAAGTCGTGCGCGAACTCGGCTTGCAGAGTGTGGCGGATTTGAAGTGGGCCTTTACCGCATTCGCGCTGGCGTACGCCTTGTTCGAAGTGCCGACCGGCTGGATGGGCGACATGTTCGGCCCGCGCCGCGCGCTGTTGCGCATCGTGCTGTGGTGGTCGGCGTTCACCGCGCTCACGGCGGCAGTGGGACTTCGATTGGGTCCAATCACTCTCGGGCTGGGTTTTCTCATCGGCGTGCGCTTGCTGTTCGGCCTCGGCGAGGCGGGCGCGTATCCGAACATCACCCGCGCGCTGCACAACTGGCTGCCGCTGCACGAGCGCGGACGCGGTCAGGGCCTCGTGTGGTTTTGCGGCAAGCTCATGGGCGGACTCACGCCGTTTCTTTGGACGCTGCTCGTCGTGGGCACGAGCGTGACGCCCGCGCTGTTCCAATGGCGCGGGGCGTTCTGCGTTTTCGGTTTCATCGGCGTCGCGTGGTGCGTGCTTTTCGCACGCTGGTTTCGTGACCGGCCGGAGGAAAAGGCCGCGGTGAATCCAGCGGAGATCGAGTTGATTCATCGCAACCGCGCGCCTCAGGATGATTCCCATCGCGGCGTCCCATGGCGGCAGATCGTCACGAACAAAAACTTTCTCGCGCTCTGCCTCATGTATGCGGCGCAGGCTTACGGCTGGTATTTCAACATCACCTATCTCCCCCAGTTTCTGGAGCGCCAGTATGGGCTTCCGAATACCAGCATGCTCAGCGCGCTCTACAAAGGCGGGCCGCTGCTCATGGGCGCCATCGGCTGCATGCTCGGCGGCATGATCACCGATGCCATCATCCGCCGCACCGGCGACCGCCGCCTCGCGCGCAGGCTCTGCGGCTGGATTGGCCACAGCGCGTGCGTCGTGTGCTTTCTGCTCTGCCCGCTGGCGCCCAATGCCTTCCTCTTTTTCATCGCCGTGTCGCTGGCGGCGTTCTTCACCGATCTCACGGTGCCGAGCGCGTGGGCAACCTGTCAGGATATCGGCGGCCGTTACGCGGCCACCATCGGTGCGTTCATGAACACGGGCGCGGGTCTCGCCGGCGCGCTGGCCGGGTGGATCACGGGTTCGGTGCTTGAGAATTCCATCGCCTCGCGGGCCACAGCATTGGGTGTGCAAACGGCCGCGCTCACGACCGAGCAAACAACTGCCGCGCTGCTGCACGGCTACTATCTCAACTTCTACAGTTTCGCCGCGCTTTACGTCGTGGCGTTCGTGTGCTGGTTCAAGATTGATCCGACCCAGCGGCTCGAACGACCAGATAAGTCCCAACCATGAACGATTCCCCTTTCCCCGCAACCTTGCTCGCCCAAGTGCGTCGCGCCGGAGTGGTCGCCACGTTGACGATTGACGAGGCGTCGAACGCAGTGGACCTCGCCCGCGCGCTGCGTGACGGCGGCGTGACCTGTCTCGAACTCACACTGCGCACCGCGACAGCTTTGGACGCGTTGCGCC
>DATDFH010000508.1:0-4363 GCA_036522715.1 Verrucomicrobiia bacterium | reverse complement strand
CCCCGCCGCGAATTGCTGTGGCGCGCCGTTGCTGCCGTTGCTCACCCGCGATGTGCTCGAGTCTGGTCTGCTCTGCCAGCATTGCAACGAAACCGCCGTCGCGTTCAACGACCTGCCCGGTGAACTCGCCCAAGCCCTGCGCGCGTGGGCCGAGGACTACGCGCCGGTCCACCAGGTGGCGCACTGGGACGACCGCCAGCGCAAATCCGCAAAGAGTTACGATCGCGCGTTCGAGGATGCCGCCCAGCAAGTCGAGAAGCTCCTCGCCATCGCCGGCTCGCAACTTGCGCCGAAGTTTCTCGACCATTACGCGACGATCGTCTGGGAGGACCAGGACGAATGCCTCGAAGTGCGCCCGGAGGATGTGCCGATTTGAGCCTCCGATCCGTGGATGAAACCAGGATGATGGCGCGGCGTCTCTCACCGTGACGCGAAACGAATTTGAGATGAACCCTGCCGGATCAACTCCACCCCTGTTGAATGAAGCGCCCGCGCCGAGACCGCGACGCCGCTGGTTGAAGTGGACCGCGATCACAGTGGGCGCTTTGTTCGCGCTGCTGTTGCTGGCGGTCGGACTTGTCGCGGTGTCACTCAACGGCATCGTTCGCAAGGCCGCCATCAAGCGCCTCGAAGAAGCCACCGGCATGACGACCGAGCTGGCGTCGGTGCAACTTCACTTGCTCCCGCCGGGAGTCGAACTCAAGGGCCTGCGCATGATGAACACGCCGGAGTTCGGCGGCTCCCCCTTCATCGATCTCCCGGAACTGGCCTTGAGCGTGGATCGTTCCGGCACGAAGGACGGCAAATTCAAACTGCACGAGTTCCGCCTCGACCTCGCCACGGTGAACGTGGTGATCAACGAGCGCGGCGAGCGCAACGTCGATGTGCTCCGCCATCGCGCGGAAGAGGCGCAGGCCAAACAGTCCGGCACTTCTCGAACGAAAACGGAGAAGCCCAAGATGGAACTTGGCGGCATCGACCGTCTCGATTTGTCCATCGGCACCATGAAGTACACCGATCTGCGCCCTCCAGTCGTGTCGCGCACGGTGAAGTTCAACTGGACCAACCAGGTGATGACCAACATCGTGTCCAAGGACGACCTGAACGCGCGCCTGCTGCTGTTGACGCTGAGCCAGCGGGTGACGGTCGATGGCGAACGCGACAACGGCTTCGGCGTCCTCGACATGCTCGGACTGCTGTTTGGCCCGAAGTGAGGGGCCCGCGCTGCGGAGAATTCACGGGGAGAAATCAAAACTTCCGGCAGGCCACCGCAGCGGCCTAAACTCGCGGCGTGAAGATCATCACCGACGAGCGTTGCACCGCCTATCGCGCGCCCGGCCATCCGGAGCGCCCGCAACGGATCGTCAAGACATCGGAGATGCTCCGTGCGCAGACCGAACTGAAACTCGACTGGGCCGTGCCGCTGGACTTCGACGACGCGATCATCCTCCGCGCGCATTCATCGGAGCACTTCGCCCACATCAAAAGCGCGCTGGCGGATTTCGACGGCGACACGCCCGCACACAAAGACATCTTCGATCACGCGCGGCGAAGTGTCGGCGCAGCGCTGGCGGCATTGCAGGCGGCGCGCGCGGGTGAGATGCCATTCAGTCTGATGCGCCCGCCCGGACACCACGCGACGCGCGATCGCGCGATGGGCTTCTGCTATTTCAACAACATCGCCATTGCCGCGCTCGAAGCGCTCGCCACCGGCGCAAAGCGCGTCGCGGTCTATGACTTCGACGTGCACCACGGCAATGGCACCGAGGCAATCCTCGCGGACAAACCGGGCGCGGCGTTCTTCTCTATGCATCAGCACCCATGTTATCCCGGCACCGGCACGAGCGACGTGGGCACGAACTGCTTCAATTTCCCCGTCGCCCCGCAAACCCCGCGCGAGGAATACCGCAAAGTTTTGACGCGCGCGCTCGACGGGTTGAAGAAATTCAATCCCGAGATCGTGTTCGTCTCCGCGGGTTTCGATGCTTACGCCCGCGACCCGCTTGCACAGGAGACGCTCGAACCAGAGGACTTCCACTGGCTCGGCGAATCGCTGTGCAAACTCAGCGTCCCCGTGGTGAGTCTTCTCGAAGGCGGCTACAGCAGCGACCTGCCGGAGTTGATCTTCGCCTATCTGAAGGGATTGGCGGGCAAATGACCGTCGCTAAATTCGCAGGAAAATTTTCCGGCGGTACAACCAGAGGCACGCGAGCCACAGGACGACCAACACCGAGCCGCGCTGCCAAAACGAGCCATAGGTGCCTTTGAAAATGTCCTGGCCGATGTAGGTGCGCAGCGTGCTGGCAATCCAGCCGGAGAGCAGTTGATACATCAGGTAGATGGCGATGGAATTCATTCCCACGACGACCAACGGCCACGACCACGCGCGCCACCCGCGGATGTCGATCAGCCAGTAGAACGCCGCGAGCAGCCACAGCACGATGCCACCGCTGTCGAGTGCCCATGACGGAGTCCAGATGCGTTTGATGATCGGGCACACGGTCCATCCGGCGAGGAGACCCAGCGCCAGGCACACGGCGCCGACCTTGACGAGCCACAGCGCTTTCTCGCGTTGCGTACGGTCGCTGCGCAATGCGTCTCCGGCCATCAGACCCAGAATCATGGTGATGAGCGACGGCACGAAGTTGAGCGTCTGGTAGCCGCCGTTGCTGAAGACGAACTCCTTTTCGGTCGGGAACAGGTTGAGGAACCAGCGGTCGAACGCAGCGGCAAAATTCACGTTCATGCTCCAGTGCGCGAAAAAACCCGGCAGGATCACGTCCTTTGCGGCGTCGGCGGAGATGCCGAACTTTTTCAAGTCAAGGTCCGCACCCGGTGCCGGATAAAGCGCGAACGCAGCCCAATAACCAACCGCGATGGCCGCGAGCGCGCCGAGCTGAACCTTCCAACCACGTCCGGCCAGCAGGAACAGGAATGTGTAGCCGAGCCCGATCTGGCCGAGGACATTTGTGAAGATGAAGTTCGGCTGCTTCTTCGAGCCACTCGCCAGAAACACCGCAAGCGCGACCAGCACGAGTGAACGCCAGATCACGTGAAAGAATTGTTTCCCAAACGGCTGTCCATCCGCCGTGCGGCGTGCGACCGAGAACGGCAGCGCCACGCCCACCATGAACATGAACGCCGGCTGGATCATGTCCCACGCGCCGCCGCCAATCCACGGCGCGTGCTCGGTGTGAAACCCGAGGAATTTCCAGATCGACGAGTCGGGAAAGTTCTGGGCGATCTGGCGGAAACCAAGCCCAGCCGACGCCATGAAAAGCATGATGAGTCCGCGGTAGGCATCGAGCGACATCAGCCGCGCGGGCTTCGGCGGGGCGGCAGCGGCGGGGGGTTGCGCAGTTGGATGGATCGCAACAACTGGAGCGGATACAGTTTCAACAGGCATAAGCGCGGCGGGTGTTCGCGCGGAGAATGCATCGGGCGGTGGCGCATGGCAAGCCGCTCAATTGCGCCGTAGCCGCCGAGGTCACGAGGCGGAAGCGCCTGAACTCCGACTCATCCGCCTCGTGACCTCGGCAGCTACGGGTTTGACTTGCACCCGCGCCACCGCTACCAACGCCGCACGACTATGTCTCTACGTCGCAGCAAAGTTCTCGCGCGCTGGCGCGCCGGCCAACCCGCGCGCCTCTGTTCGCTCGGCACCTTCCACCCGCCCTACATCGCCCACGCCGCGCACAACGGTTTCGATTGCGTCTGGCTGGACATGGAGCACAAGACCTGGACCGCAGCGGAGATCAGGTCGCTGCTCACCTACTTTCACCTCTACGACATCGACTGCCTGCTGCGGCCATCCACCACCGACAAGATTCAGCTCTACCGGTACCTCGAAGACGGAGCGACGGGGCTGATGATTCCGCACTGCAACAGGCCCGAGATCGCGCGGCAACTGGTGCAGTGCGTGAAGTTCCCTCCGCTTGGCCAGCGCGGCCTCGACGGCGCGGGCTTCGATGGAAATTTCTACATGCACGACGGCGTGGATTACCCGGCGTTCGCGAACCGTGAGACGTTCCTCGTCGTACAAATCGAGACGCCCGAGGCACTCGCCAACGTGGACGCCATTGCCGCAGTCGAGGGCGTGGACTGCATCTTCATCGGCCCCGGCGATCTCGGCCTGCGCATCAAGCACGCGCAACCCGGCTACGACTTGAAGGGCGCCGCCGAGCGCGTCGCCGCCGCGGCGAAGAAGCACGGCAAGCAATGGGGCCAGCCCGCCGGCTCCGCGGAGCATCTGCGCGAACTGCTCGCGATGGGCGGCACGCTGCTCAACCACGGCAGCGATTTCATGGCGCTCAAGATGATGCTCGAAGATCGCGGACGGGAATGGCGGGGGGCGTTAGGCGAC
>DATDFH010000507.1:0-2123 GCA_036522715.1 Verrucomicrobiia bacterium | reverse complement strand
CCTGCCGCGCGAGAAGGAGAATTGGGACACCAAGGTCGCCTTCAACACGACGCGCTATTTCGGACCCGAGGTCTGGTATGACAAGAATGGCGGCGAGGTGAAGGCCGGCATGTGCTACCACGTCGGCGGCAACACCAAGCTTTACGGTGCGGCGCTGTTCCGCCTGCGCGACCGCGATTTCGAGCGTGTGGAGCACGTCGGAGGCATCTCGCCCGAGTGGCCGCTCAAGTATCGCGACTTCGAGCCGTATTACGCGGAGGCAGAAAAACTCTATCAGGTCCACGGCAAGCGCGGGATCGATCCCACCGAACCGCCCCGCAGCGGCGAGTTCCCATTCCCGGCAATGAGCCACGAGCCGCGCATCCAGGAGGTCGTGGAATCGCTTTCGGCACAGGGCTACCAGCCGTGCTACACGCCGCTCGGCATCCGCATCAATGAGGCGCAAAAATATCTGAGCGCCTGCATCCGTTGCTCGACCTGCGACGGCTATCCATGCCTCGTGCACGCAAAGTCGGACGCCGACATCACCGGCGTCCGCCCGGTGATGGGCCTCGAAAACGTTACGCTGCTCACCGAGACCAAGGTCGAACGGTTGCTTACGAATTCCTCCGGCACCGAGATCACCGGCGTGGAGGCCGTTCACGAGGGCGAACCGGTGACTTTCACCGCGGACGTTGTCGTGCTCTCCGCTGGCTCGATCAACTCCACGGCATTGTTGCTCAAATCCGCCAACGCCCGGCACCCGGACGGCCTCGCCAATAGCAGCGGCATGGTCGGGCGCAACTTGATGAAGCACGTCCTCGGCTCGCTCATCGGCGTGTCGTCGTTCAAACGGAACCCGACGAAGTTCCAGAAAACGCTTTCGCTATTCGATTTCTACTGGGGAGAGAAGGATTTCCCGCATCCGATGGGCCAGATCCAGACGCTCGGCAAGGTGAGCAAGACCGAGTTGGAAGGCTCCGAGGCGATGTATGAGCCGCTCGATATCGGCTTTGTGGCCGCGCACTCGGTGGATTGGTGGCTCACGAGCGAGGACCTGCCCGACCCGAACAATCGCATCACGCTCAACCGCGACGGCAAGATCGTGGTGGACTACACCGAGAACAACACGCCGGCGTTCGAGCGTTTGATGGCGCGCTGGACCGAGGTGCTCAAGAGCATCGGCTGCGGCTGCCACATTTTGCCGAACGGAAAGTATTTCAACGCCGGCACCGTCACGACTTTCAACACCAAGCTTGGCATCAACGGCCTCGGCCACCAGGTCGGCACTTGCCGCTTTGGCGAAGACCCGAAGACGAGCGTGCTCGACCTTAACTGCAAGGCGCACGACCTCGACAACCTCTACGTCGTGGACGGGAGCTTCTTCGTGTCGAGCGCCGCGGTAAACCCGACGCTCACCATCGTCGCCAACGCGCTGCGCGTGGGCGACCACCTCATCGAACGGCTCAACGCTTCGAGCGAAGCAACCAACCGCATGAACACGTCGCCGATGGCGCAGGAACTGGTGATGGCGAAGTAAAGTGAAGCCGCGATGGACTATCTTCACCATGCCAGTTTCGGAATCAGCGTGCTGGGCGTGCTGGTGATTGTCTTCGGTGTGCTTAGCGGCTTGGTGCGGTTTCTGCGTTCGGAGTTTGCGGCGGCACGCGGGGGAAGCGTCGAGCCGGAGCGCCGCAAGCTGCGCCAGGTGCTCGGCTACTACCTGTTGCTCGGCCTCGAATTCCTCATCGCCGCCGACATCATCGACACACTGATGAAGCCCACGACGCAGGACCTCATCATCCTCGGCGCGATCGTCGCCATCCGCACCGTCATCAGTTATTCGCTCAACTCCGAACTCGCTCACGAAACGGCGGGGGCAACCCACAAGCCAGCAACGCCATGATGATTGTCTCCGCCATTCTGGCTGCGCTGGGCACTTACCTCGCCTGTGGGGTGTTGTTTACCGTTCCGTTCGTGGTGATCGGAGTCAACCGCCTCGACCCTCACGCGAAGCCGGGCACGTGGGGGTTCCGCGTTCTGATCGTCCCCGGAACAATTTTCCTCTGGCCGCTGCTTTTGCGGCGCTGGTTGGGCGGTGTGAATGAACCGCCGACTGAGCGCAACGCCCACCGCTGCGCGAC
>DATDFH010000506.1:0-3824 GCA_036522715.1 Verrucomicrobiia bacterium | reverse complement strand
AGAACGGCTCGACGGAGTTGGCTTTGGCGAGCGCCTCCAGCAATTCGGCGAGTTCAGGATTTTTGCAGGTCGCGCCGGCGGCCAGCGGCCTGCCGCGGGGAAAATAAATTTTCCGCGAGCCGGGGTCTTTCCCCAACTGCGGGGCGGCGGCGTTGATCGCGGTGGCCACGTTCGCGCCGATGGGGAAGCCATCGCGCAGCAGTTTGATGGACGGCTGCAGCGCCGCGCTGAACGGCCGCGAGCCGAACTTCTGCACCACGAGATGCAGTCCGCCGATGAGTCCGGGCACACCGGAAGCGAGCCAGCCGTATTCGTTCTTTCGGTCGGGCACCTTGCCGTCGCGGCCGGGTTTGAAAATGTCTTCGCGCATCGCGCCGGGCGCCGAAGTGTTGGCGTCAAGCGCGGCCAGCCGAGCGCCGCCGTCGTACGCGAGCATCGCGTGCGCGGCGTAGCCTCCGACACCAGTCTGGTGCGGTTGCGTGATTGCGCCAGCGAGTGCCGTGGCCACGAGCGCATCAAAGGCATTGCCGCCGTCGGCGAGAATCTTCGTGCCGATGTCCTCGACAATCGGCTCGCCCACGACGTAGCCGATCGAGCTTTCCGGTCGCAGCGCGCCGATGAGGATGCGCGGGGCGAAGAAAGTTCCCGTTAGCGCGACGGCACTCCGCACGAGCATCGCACGGCGGGAAATTGGTTGAGTCGCCGGGCGCGTTGTTTTCATGCGGTGGCTTTCGTCACGCCGAAGCGCGCGAGCACGTTGCGGAGCAGACCGGACATTTTCGGGTCCACCGAGAGCACCCAGCCGGAGGCGATGGTGCCGGCGTTGAAGACGCGCCCGCCTGCAGGCCGTTCCCAATAGATCAGTTCCCCGCCCTGGTCGGATGTCGGGGAAAATTTCCGGAAGAAATAATCGAACGCGGTGCCGCCTTCCTTCCAGAAGACCCGTCCGTTGGCGAGCAGCTCGATATGCGGCGGGTCGGCGGGCACCGCGCCGCCCTCGGGCGACGGCTCCGCCTGCATTCGCGCGAACGTGGACGGCCGGATGTCGAACTCGTGGCCGCCGGCGCGGCGCGACCCGTCGGCGGACTGGCCGAACGTGTCGCCCTTCTTGAGGCCGAGCTTCTCCGGCTGGTTGAAAAGAAAATGATCGGGGTTTTCGACGACGTAGGGGCCGAAGTTTTTGATGTTGCCGGGGCTGTTGAAACCAAGGCAGTCGAGCGCGATGAGGTCAATGCCGGGGAAGCCGCAGTCGCGCATCATGCCGCCGCGCAAACCGTCCTGGCTGTGCCACGTCTCGCCGCGCCGGTTCGCGGGGACACGATTGCCGGCGGCGTCGGCCTTGCGACATTCCATGACCGTGCCGTCGTCGTTGAAGGAGACGCGCCAAAAGGCGGCGTTGCCGCTGAGCACGACGAGGTTGCCGCCGCGTTTGAGGTATTCGTCCGCGCCGCGATACATCGGCAGCGACCAGTATTCGTTGTGGCCCACGACCATGAGTGTCTTGTAGCCGCGCAACATTCCCGGGTCGCGATGCAGATCGAGGTCGCTCGCCACATCGAAGTCGTAACCTTGCTCTTCCAGCCAGACCTGCGTGAAGCGATCCGCGCGCGCAAGGTGGCTGTATTTGGTCGGGCCGCCGAAAAGCACATAAGGCCCCGCCGCGGGCCACGGCATCCGCAGGCCGACTTGATACGTGCCCTGACCGGTCGCGTGGTCGCGATAGAGATTGTAGGCGGGCAACCCGCGCAGGTCCTTCTCGATGCCGCCGGTGCCCCAAACTTGATGCTGGGCTTCGGGCGTGATCGCAAAGGGCGTGCCGCTGTAAGCGCGCCAGGTGTTCGTCGCGAGGAGCAGGAGAATCGGCGCCTTCTTTCGGCGCGGCGCGCGGCGGACGATGAACGTGCAGTGATACGTGCGCGGCTTGTCCTCGTAGGTGAACTCCATTCGCGCGTCGTAAATTCCCTGCCGCGCATCCGCGGGCACACGCCAGCGATGCGTCACGCTCCAGCGGCAGTCGTAAAGATCATCCGAGGCGAGGCGCAAACCGTGGCCGCGCGTCTTGTCTTTGCGCGGATCGTAATTGCCGAAGCGAGGGACGTTGGCGTCGAAGCCCGGCCCGCCGATCATCCACGTGGCGTGATTGATCATGCGGCCGTGGCGGCCATTCCCAGAAACATCGGCCACACGTTCGCCGCGTTCCTCGGTGAGCGGCCAGCAGGCGAGCACACCTTTGCCGTGCGCGGGCTTGAGGCCGTCCCGTTTGAAGCGCTCGGTGATTTCCACCTCGCTCAACGCGCGGTCGTAGATCAGCGGCATCGCGAGATCGCCATCGAGGAAATGTTGCGCGATGCCCGCTTGCGCCATCGCACCGAGTCGGAGCGCGTGCTTGCCGGGGAGCAGCGGCCCGGCGAAATCCCACGCGCCGACTTCCTTCGCATCCACAAAGACGCGTTTGGTTTTGCCATCCCAAGTCGCGACGACGTGATGCCAGTGATTGCGCTTCACCGCGCCGGGCTTGGTGCGATGCACCACTTTCTCGTCCGGCCCGACGCCGTCGCCGAGAAAAAAACCGACGTAGCCATCCGCGCCGATGCCGAGCGCGAGACCTTCATCGGAGTCCTTGTCTTCCTGACTGATCAAGCCTTGGAGTTGGGTGATGTCCCACGGGCGCACCCAGCATTCGAGCGTGATGGTGCGCATCATGCTGCGCAGCCGTTTCTCGATGTGGACATACGAGCCGGGATGAATCGGCTGCGGATTCGCCGACGATTCGTCGAAACGCTTCAGCACCGTATCGCCCGCCGGATCATCGACCTGCAGGCCTAGCCGGCAGATGGAGAGGCGATACGGCACGCTGTTGCTGACGCATAGTTCCAGCGTGTCGCCGACGGCAATGGAGTGCTCGACCGGGTAAGCATGAACGCCCGGCACGTTGAGCGCGCGGTGCGGCGGAATGGCAGGGGAAGTTGAGGCCGCGAGCGCGTGCGGCGGGCCTTTGAGCGCAGCGGCGGCAACCACGGTTGCGCCCGCGCGCTGGAGAAACTCGCGGCGCGAGAGGGCGGCGGCGTTTTTTTTCCGATGTTTCACGCGGTGGCTCGCTTGAGAAGATTCTCGGTGATCCGCTGCACACGTTCGTCCGGCCCGTGCGGACGCGACCAGTGCGACCACGGGAGCATGTGGCCCGGCGGATCACCGAGGCCTTGCGCCCAGAAAATCGTCGCGGCGTTGAAGACGAAATTTCTCTTCGGCCCGGGAAAAATCGTCGCGGTGTAGCGCGAAG
This sequence comes from Verrucomicrobiia bacterium, assembly GCA_036522715.1. GTDB lineage: Bacteria > Verrucomicrobiota > Verrucomicrobiia > Limisphaerales > JACQFS01 > DATDFH01. Next base: position 544 of record DATDFH010000506.1, on the reverse strand, counting down.
GCGCAGTGCCGCCGGCCCACACGAGTCCATCTGCCACGATTTCGAGGCCGGGAATTTTCGCCGGCGCGCCGTGGTGCTCCCAACCAACGAGGCCCGGAATCGCGTCGCCTTTCTTCATGCCGGTGCCTTCAAAAATCCAGTGGCCCGGTTTGGTGCAGGTCCAGTCGCCGCCGCCATTAAACGGAATGACCGTACGCGCGCCGATGAGGAGCGACTCATCGGGGCCGGCGCGACGGTATTGGGAAGCGAACAATTTGGTCTGCGTTTTCACCTCGTCCTCGGTCATGCCGGAGAAGTGGCCGTCGCGAGTGATGATACGATTGGCCGCGCCGCTGGAGGAGTTGGTGAATGTGCTGACGGCGAAGACTGAATTGCCTGAGAGCCAGAGCACGTTCACGCCGGCGTCGATGGCGGCCTTCATCGCGTGATACTGGCGCACGTCCCAATACTCGTCGTGGCCGACGCTGAGGAAAGTTTTGCAGCGCGTGATCTGCGAGGCGTCGAGGCAGTCGCTGTTCGAGCAATAGGTCACGTCGTAGCCCCG
>DATDFH010000505.1:0-3685 GCA_036522715.1 Verrucomicrobiia bacterium | reverse complement strand
ATCGAGCGCTTCATGACCCCGACGAAGTGCCCCGAGTGCCACGGCCGGCGTCTCAAACCGGAGGCGCTCAGCGTGACCGTCGCCGGCCAGACCATCGACCGCATCGTGGCCCAGCAGCTCAAAGACGCAGTGGAGTTCTTCGCGTCGATCGAGCTCTCGCCGCGCGAGGAGGCGATCGCCGGCAAGATCCTCAAGGAAGTGCGCGACCGCCTCGGCTTCCTCAACGCCGTCGGCGTCGGCTACCTGATGCTCGACCGCAACGCCGCGTCTCTGTCCGGAGGCGAAGGGTAGCGCATCCGCCTGGCCACGCAGATCGGCTCGAAGCTGATGGGCGTGCTCTACGTGCTCGATGAGCCGTCGATCGGCCTCCATCAGCGCGACAATCGCCGCCTCATCGAGTCGCTCCTCGAATTGCGCGACGTCGGCAACACCGTGATCGTCGTCGAGCACGACGAGGAGACGATCGAGCACGCCGACCACATCATCGACCTCGGTCCGCGCGCCGGCGTGCACGGCGGGCAGATCGTGGCCGAAGGGACGCTCGACCAGGTCAAGACGTTCCCCTCTTCGCTCACCGCCAAGTATCTGCGCGGCGAATCGAAGATCGACGTGCCGGTGCTGCGGCGGATGCCGAACGGAAAAGCGGTGGTGATCCGCGGCGCGCGGCAGAACAATCTGAAGAATATCGACGTGACGTTCCCGCTCGGCCTCTTCATCGCCGTGACCGGCGTGAGCGGCTCCGGCAAGTCGACGCTCGTGAACGACATCCTCTACAAGGCGCTGTCGCGCCATTTCTACGACGCGATCGACACGCCCGGCGAGCACGATCGCATCGACGGACTGGACTTCATCGACAAGGTCATCGACATCGATCAGTCGCCGATCGGGCGCACGCCGCGGTCGAATCCGGCCACGTATACACAGCTGTTCACTGAAATTCGCAACCTCATGGCGGCGACGCCCGAAGCACGCATGCGCGGCTACGGACCGGGACGGTTCTCGTTCAACGTGAAGGGGGGGCGCTGCGAGGCGTGCAAGGGCGACGGGCAGATCAAGATCGAGATGCACTTCCTGCCCGACATCTACGTCACCTGCGACGTCTGCGGCGGCAAGCGCTACAACCGCGAGACCCTCGAGGTGAAGTACAAAGGCGCGTCGATCGCGGAGATCCTGGAGATGACGGTCGAGCAGGCGCTCGAAGTCTTCCGCAACGTCCCGCGCATCGCGAACATCCTCCGGACGCTCGACGAGGTGGGTCTCGGCTACATCACCCTCGGACAGTCGTCGACGACGATCTCCGGCGGCGAGGCGCAGCGCGTGAAGCTGGCCAAGGAGCTGGCCAAGCGCGCCACCGGCAAGACGCTCTACATCCTCGACGAGCCGACGACGGGCCTGCACTTCGATGACGTGGCGAAGCTGCTGCACCTGATGCACGGCCTCGTCGACCGCGGGAACACGGTCGTGGTGATCGAGCACAACCTCGACGTGATCAAGACCGCCGACCACGTGATCGACCTCGGCCCCGAAGGGGGCGACGACGGCGGCCTGGTCATCGCCACCGGCACGCCGGAGGAGGTGGCGCAGGCGGATTCGCCGACCGGCATCTATCTGCGTAAAGTGCTGCCGAGGGGAGCGGGCGTCTCGCCCGCCTCCGTGGGGGCGGGCGGGCGCTAAACCGGAATTCTCTCCGGGTACATCCGCACGAATGCCCAGTCTCGCAATCCGGCCTTTGCCGGATTGTTCATCACATACTCGATCGTATCGTGCAGCTCTCGCATATCGCGGATGATGTGATCGAAGTAATCCTCCTGCCAGAACGATCCGGTGCGATTGAGCAGTTTGTTCGACTCTTTGCTGCTGAACGACTTCCAACGCTTCGCACTGAGCCGCGAGGGGGCTCCGGTGCCGAAGCCGACGCGGCACGGCCGTTGCCGCGGAGGACGCGCAAAGACACAAACCGCGATCTGCAACGGCCGTGTCGCCGTGATTCTTGTGTGTTGACGAGCCGGCTCGGTCGGCGGGCCAGCGCCGGGCCGTGACAGCTTCTGGCTCGAGTTAGCCGGCACTGCCGCTACGAGTCATAGCCTTCGAGGATTCCTTCCCGACAAAGGGAATCGAGAATAGCCCATATTGCTGGCTCTGTAAGGCCATTGGCAACGGCTTGCAACTCTTCAAGCGAAACACGGTCGCGAGCGATCACAGCTTCAAGAACAGGCCGGGCTGGTAACGGAAAGCTGAGGACGCGTCCGAGGCATGTAATGCTGATACTACCTTGGCCTTCAGAAAGTTCCGCAAGTTGATACATTGGGCGCCTGAAGTTTCGAACCTGCCGGCTGCTCGCGGGACGATCTTCTAGATGCGAAGGAAATTTGAACTGTTCAGGATCTTTGCGAGTGGCCACGAAGTGTGTACGGTAAGCGCGCAGCGTGGAAGGTTCAGAGAGTTTTGCCATGATGGCGTCGCGTAACTTTAAAACATGCTGTTGCCTGGCCGCGAGCGCTTTACTTTCTGACTCTCCGTCGTAAATGAGCGGCAACGTTTGCCGGAAGAGCAGCTCGTCCCTAAATTCATCTGCAAGCCATCTCAGGAAATCTATGCCAGTATGCGCATCTATTCCCACTGTGAGATGCAAGGACAGACCGCCCACGGCGACTACTTCGTGCCAAAAACCTCGAGGCACGTACAAGAAATCTCCCGGTGCTAATGTGACGTCAAGGATCGGCTCTGAGGGCGCTTGCACGCCATGATGCTTCATGTCGAATAGTGGACTCTGAATAGTCGGTTCAAAGACCTTCCAGCGTTTATGTCCCTCGAGTTGCAGAAGCATGATGTCATGGCAGTCGTAGTGACATGCAAATGCTGGGTTGTCCGCCGATGACAGGTACATGTTTACATTGATTGGCTCACCGAGATCCCTTTCCAGGGCACGAGAAAATCTACCGATGGACTGGCTGAAGAGGTGGATCGTATTGATGACAAGACTAGAACCTTGACGACACGCCTCGATAACAGAAAGAGCGTCGGACACCTCTACAGACGGTGCGCCTTTACGAGAAAGGCGCATTGTTGAATGTGGTATTACGGACGTGTTGAGCAAGTGGTTGAGATCAGACCACGTGAAGATTTCCCGGGCCCAAGCAACGTGACCGCGCAAGAGCAGTGGCGACCGGCCGTAGTAGATTTGCCGAAACTGATCTGGAGTGAGATCGCCGAGCAGCCTCGTAAGCGTAGGCAGCGTGGCACAACAGGGGTCGACGGTGTCAGTCGAAAAGGGCAAATCGACCTCAGGCGCTTGTTGCATTTGCGTCATCTGCAGACGCTTCAGCCCCGCTCTTCACCCTCTTCACCCTCGCCACCGCCCAAAAACTGATGTCGCTTGGGCACAACCAGCGCAAAAGCGCCTACTGTGGCGCGATACGCGTCTGCCTCCACATTTACACTCGAATTATTTGTGACGTCATCAGTATCGGGATGGTAAGTGTCGTCTGGCATGGCTACCTCCGTAGCCACACTATCAAACTTGCGGTACTTACGGAAGCGTGCGTTGATGTCTATGCCCTGAAAATGGAATGTCGGCAGTTTGTGGCCGGCTAACGTCCTTGGTGTAAGCTGCACGGCCGGTCCCGCGTGCCGAATCGGGAGCGGCGCGGCGGTTGCCGCCAATGAACTGCCATGCAGCGAGTGG
>DATDFH010000504.1:0-3449 GCA_036522715.1 Verrucomicrobiia bacterium | reverse complement strand
AGCATACGGCGATGGCGCGGCGGTAGCCGAGTCTTCGTGCCACCCACGACGCGAAAAAGTTTCCCGCGATCGACACGCCGATGATCAGGAAGAACGCAATGCTCACGATCTTCTGCTTCTCGGCGGCGATCCATTTGTCCTGAGTCACCGGAATGGAAGCGGCGCTGGTGGACTTGAGCTGATCGGCGTAGGCGCTGTATTTCGTCGCGAGCGAGGCGGTGAGTTCGGGCAGGCTGCGAAGATGTTGCGCGTGCCAGAACATGAACGCCCACCAAGCGGTCAATCCGCACGCGCAGACGATCACCGTCAGCACCGTCGTCCGCCGTACGCCGCGCCGAAACAGATCCGCCACACCCGGCACGCGCGCGCCTGGGGCGTGCCGGGCCGCGTGCCATTCCTCCGGCTCGGGCACGTTGCGCCGGATCCAGAAAACCATCACCGCCGGCAGCACTCCGACGAGGAAGACAAATCGCGGCTGCAAGTCCGCCATGAGGTACGTCGTGAGGCAGGCCAGCACCACGCCGAGATTGACGCCGGTTTGCAGCACCGCGGCGATCCACGGACGCCAGTGCCGGGGCCACGTCTCCGAAAGCAGCGCCGAGCCGACTGCCCATTCACCACCGATGCCGAGCGCCGCAAGGAAGCGGAAGATCAACAGGTGCCACCAGCTTTGTGCGAAGAACGAAAGCCCGGTGAAGCAGGCGTAGGTGAGGATCGTGAGGCTCAACGCACGGCTCCGCCCGAGCAGATCGCCCAAGCGTCCAAAGAAACCTCCGCCCATCGCCCACCCAAAGAGAAAGGCCGCCTGAATGAGTCCGCTCTTGTCCTTGGCGGCGGCTGCGGCAGCGTCGGACGCGAGCGTCGGGAATTCGTTGAGCACGAGCGACGTGACAAACGGCAGCGCGACCAGCCCGTAAAGGTGCATGTCCAGCCCGTCGAACAGCCAGCCGAGCCACGCGGCGATGCCCGACTTCCACTGTTGCGGCGAGAGTTCCTTGAGGCTGCGGACAACTCTCGGTTGCGAGGAAGCCGGGCCTGCGATTTCCGCGGTGGCGGCTCGGGGAGCGTCGGGCATGGGCGCGAGGTTATGCGGCAGCGCTGGCGAGCGCAATGTCGGATGCGCGCCGACGTGTCAGTTCTGCGCGCGCTGGTGGACAGGCGTGAGTGTTTGTTCAGACTTAACACTTGAGTCGTTGCACCGCTGGCGCCTAAAGTACCGCCGATGGCTCAAGGCCTTTATTTGTCACAGAAGATGTCGCTGTCGCAGGTGCTCGCACCGCAGCTTCAGCAGTCGCTGGCGTTGCTCCAGGCGCCCACGCTCGAACTCAAGGCGCTGGTCGAACAGGAATTGCAGCAGAACCCCGTCCTGGAAGAAATGGCGGGCACCGAAGCCGAGACCGAGGAACGCGGCACGCGCGAGCGCGAGGAAGCAACCACCGCCGACCCGACCGAGCCGCCGGCCGATGTCACCTACGACCCGACGACCGAGAAACCCGCCGGCCCGGTGGATGATTTTCAGGCGGAGTTCGACAAGCTCACGCAGATGGACCAGGAATGGCGCGATCATTTCGCCCAGACCAACATCCCGATGCGCGCGAAGGAGGACGACGAGGAGAAGCGCCAGTTCATGTTCGACTCGCTGACCACCAGCACGTCGTTGCAGGAGGACCTGCTCGAACAATTGCGCCAGGCGGATTTTCCCGATGACGACCGGCCCGTGGCCGAGATGCTCATCGGCAACATCGACGACTACGGTTACCTCCAGGCAGGCATCGAGGAAATGGCGATGACGGCCGGTACGACACCAGAACGCGTCCTCAACGTGCTCAAGCAGGTGCAGGCGTTTCATCCGCCCGGGGTGGGATCACGCAACCTGCGCGAGTGCCTCATGCTGCAACTCGAGCGCTTCGGCAAACAGGACTCACTGGAATACCGGATCATCTCCGAGCAGATGGACATGTTGAGCAAACGGCGGTTTCCCGAGATCGCCAAGCAGCTCAACATCACCGTCGAGGATGTCCAGGAATCGGCCAGGCGCATCGCGCACTTGGAGCCGCGCCCGGGCCGCGAGTTCGCGCCCGACAACCAACAATACATCCTGCCCGAGGTCTTCGTCACGCGAAGCGGCGACGATTACGTGGTCAGCACCAACAACGATCACATCCCGCACCTGCGCATCAGCAACACCTACAAGGACCTCATGTCGCAGGCGCAAAGCTCCTCCGAGGTCCGCGAATACATCCGCGACAAGATTCGCGCCGGCAAATTCCTCATCAAGAGCATCCACCAGCGCCAGCAGACGATCCTGAACATTGCGAAGGAAATCGTGAAGCGGCAGCGGGAATTTTTCGATCACGGCGTCTCGCACCTCAAGCCGATGACCATGATTCAAATCGCGCAGGTGGTCGGCGTGCATGAGACCACCGTCAGCCGCGCCGTCTCTGGCAAATACATGGAGACCCCGCGCGGCATCTTTGAGATGAAGTATTTCTTCACCTCCGGCATCACCACGTCCGAAGGCGTCGGCATGTCCAGCACCAGCATCAAGGACATGGTGTCGGAAATGTTGAAGGCCGAAGACCCGGCCAAGCCGCTCTCCGATCAGGAGATCGTGACCATGCTTCAGGAGAAGGGCATCACGATCGCCCGCCGCACCGTGGCAAAGTACCGCTCCGAATTGGGAATCCTGCCGTCGAATTTGCGGAAGGTGTATTGAGAGCTTTGGGCTTCCTCATTTTTTGACCTTCGCCAACTCCCGCTTCGTCTCGGCGTGAAGCTCGTCGAGTTCGGCGCGCAACTCGGCCTTCTTCGCGGCGTCCATGCGGTCGATGAAGAGGATTCCGTTGAGGTGATCGGTCTCGTGCTGCACGGCACGACTCAGCAGGCCGCCGCATCGGAAGGTGAATTTTTCTCCGCCCTGATTCATCGCCGTCACCTCGACCTGTTCGGGTCGGCTGATGTCAGCGAAGAGTTCCGGGAAACTCAGGCAGCCTTCGGGACCGCTGACGGGCGCGGAGAGCGGCCGGACTTGCGGATTGATCAGCACCAGCGGCATGAACCCGTTCACGTCGGCTGGTGCGCCGTTGAGTTCAAGCGTCGAGGGCCGGTCGGTGACCGCGCGCACGTCGATGACCGTCAGTTGAATCGCCTTGCCGATCTGTTGCGCCGCGAGGCCGACGCCGTGCGCCTCCGCCATAGTCTCCAGCATGTCGGCGATGAGTTGTTCGATTTCCGGCGTCACGGCTTTGATGCGCTCGCCGCGCTGGCGCAACACCGGATGTCCGTATTTGACGATGGGCAGAACCATTGCGGGGCAACCTTGGCGGCGGCCGGCAGGGGAGTCAATCGGCACGGCTTCAGTCCAGCTTCACTCCGAGGATTTCCAGCACGCGCTCCAGTTCGTCATCCGAAAAGAATCGGATTTCCAACGCGCCTTTTCCCTGGCGGTA
>DATDFH010000503.1:0-10633 GCA_036522715.1 Verrucomicrobiia bacterium | reverse complement strand
GCGGCCGAAGCGGGTGACAGGCGCCCGCGGGATGCCCTCGGGGCGGAGAGGAAGTGACATAGTTTGACGGAAATTAAGATGAAAAAAGGCGAGCCGGTCGAGAAAGCGCTCCGCCGCCTTAAAAAGAAGCTCGACCGCGAGGGCACCTTGAAAGAGGTGCGCAACCACCGGCATTACGAGAAGCCCAGCGCCCGCCGGCGGCGCAAGATGAAGGTCGCGCGCTTCAACGCCATGCTCCGCGCCCGTTACGCCGATCTGTAATTGATCGAATGTTCCCGGCCGAGTGCTGTCGCATTGTGTGAAGCACTCGGCCTTTTTGTCATGTATTCCCTCTCGACCTGCTGGAATTCGCATCGTCACACCGACGGGCGCGCGATGCTCCACGAAATCCGGGCGCTTGGCTTCGGCTACGCCGAGTTGAGCCATGGCATCCGCATCAGCCTGCTGCCGGGAATCCTCGAAGCGGTGGACGCGGGCGAAATCAAAATCTCCTCGCTGCACAATTTCTGCCCGCTGCCCATCGGCATCGACCGCGCCGCGCCGAACATTTTCAAATTCACCTCAGAGGAACCGCGCGAGCGCGACAACGCCTTCCGGCAGACGATCAAGACGCTCGACACTGCGGTGCGCGTCGGCGCGTCGCTGGTGGTGCTGCACATGGGCAACATCGAGATGAAGAATTACTCCGAGAAGCTGGAGGACCTGCTCGCCGCCGGCCAGCGTGAGTCGCCCAAGTATCTCAAGCTCGCGCAGGAGGCCGAGGAGAAGCGCGAGCAGAAGAAGGAACGCGCCGTCGATCTCGCCAACGAGATGCTCGCCAAGCTCATCCCCGAAGCGGAGAAGCGCGGACTGCGCCTCGGCATCGAAAACCGCGAGGCGCTCGAGGAAATCCCGCTCGACACCGATTTTCCGCAGCTCCTGCGCAAGTTTCCCAGCCCCGCGGTCGGTTACTGGCACGACACCGGTCACGCGCAGATCAAGGAGAACCTCGGCTTTGTCCAGCATGTGATGCAGGTCGAGGCGCTCGCCCCGCGGCTCTATGGATTTCATCTGCACGACGTGAAGATGCCCGCGCAGGACCATTGTCCGCCGGGTTCGGGCGTGATTGATTTCGCGGCGCTCAAGCCGTTCACGCGCCCCGATCAGATCAAGGTGTTCGAACTCAGCCCGCGCGTCTCCGTCGAGGACGCGGCACGCGGCGTGGCGCATTTGAAGTCGATCTGGGGCGACGAGTGAAGGGCGGCGCGAACATCTGGAAGCTGATCCTGCGCCTGGCGATCTGCGCGCTGCTGCTGTGCTGGATTTTCGACAGCATCTTCCGCCGCGAGGGCCGCTCTGCCGTCGAGGCACAGGGCAAGGAATGGAGTCAGCTTTCCTGGACCGAACAGTCCCACGCCGCGTGGACGCACGGCCCGCCGATCCTCAGCCACAGTCTTGCGCAGATTCCCGCGGGCCACCTGCTTGGGTCGTTCGCGCTGGTCGGTTTGACCGTGCTGATCGGCGCGTTGCGCTGGCAGATGGTGTTGCGCGTGCAGGGCCTCGACCTGCCGCCGGCGCGGACGGCGAAAATTTCGTTCGTCGCGCAGTTCTTCAACTCGTTCCTGCTCGGCTCGACCGGCGGCGATCTGCTGAAGGCTTACTACGCCGCGCGCGAAACGCACCACCGCAAGACCGAAGCAGTCACCACCGTTTTTGTGGACCGCCTGATCGGCCTGGGCTCGATGCTCGTCTTCGCCTGCGTGATGATGCTGCCGAATCTCGCGTTGATCCGGGAGCACGAGTCGCTTGCCGCCGTCGCAGGCGGCGTGCTGGTGATGATGCTTGGCTGCGTGACGGTGCTGGGGCTGGCTTTTTGGGGCGGCCTCTCGCATCTGTGGCCCGGCGCGCGCGCGGCGCTGCGCCGGCTGCCCAAGGGCGGGCACCTCGAACGCTCGCTCGACGCCTGCCGGCAGTTTGGCCGCAATCCGTGGTTTCTGCTCAAAGCTTTTCTGCTCTCGATGGCGATCAACTTCATCTGTGTCCTGCAAGGCGTCGTGTTGTGCGCGGGCCTGCACGCGGCAGTCACGTTCACCGCGTTGCTGGTGATCGTGCCGATCATCATTTGCATCTCCGCACTGCCGATCACCCCCAGCGGACTTGGTGTGCGCGAAAATCTTTTCGTCCTCATGCTCGCGGTGCCCGAGATCAACGTAGACCCGACCAAGGCACTCTCACTCTCGCTGCTGACCTTCGCCGGTGGACTCGTGTGGAGCGTCGTGGGCGGGTTCGTTTATGTGGCGATGCGCGACCGCGAGCATCTCTCTGAAGTGACGGGCGACGCGGCGAACAACTCTCCGGCCGCCTGATCCGGGCGCCGTTCCTTCTTCCAAAAGATTCTTGAAACAAACCGCGGGTCGGCCGGGTTCTGCTTTCGTTGAACGAAAACTGAGCCATGAAAACGATGATTCTTCCGCTGGAATTCAATCCCGTGTTCCGTCTTGCCGCGCCAAGCGGGGCAGGCACCGCCGCGTTGCACCCGTTCCTCCACTCCGCCCGCCAGGGCAACCGCCGTGCGGCCTCAGGCGCCACTCGATCTCGCGACGCTCTGCAGCCGCTGGCTGCGTTGCGTTCCGCCGACCGCTGGGAGAACGCCTTGTTTGCGCTTGTGGCCCTTTGCGCCGTTGTGCCCGCCGCCGCCAGTCTGATCTCGACGGGAAATTTTGCCGCCAATTTCTCCAAGCTCCTGGAATGGGTGCGCGCGTTTGGACTGTAGGCGCGCGCTTTCCGGTTGTCTTTCCTCCCGCCTGCCAACATAAAGCGCGCGACGCCGCCCGGGCCGGGGGCGTCGCACCATGCGCTTCCTGATGCTCAACTGGCGCGACCCGAAGAACCCGCTGGCCGGCGGCGCGGAACGGGTTTCGCTCGAATACCTCGCCGAACTGGCGCGGCGCGGGCACGAGGTGTTCTGGTTCAGTTACGATTTCCCGGGCGGCGCGCGCGAGGAAACGATCGACGGCGTGCGCATTGTCCGCGGCGGCGGGATGGTCACGTCCATCCTCGCGGCCCGAAAATGGTACCGCCAGCAGCCGCGCTTCGACCTCGTCATCGACCAGCACCACGGCATCCCGTGGTACGCGCCGTGGTGGTGCGGGACGAATTGCGTCGCGTACCTCCACGAGGTGCTCGGCCCGATCTGGAGTGCGTTTTATCCGTGGCCGTTGAGCGCCATCGGCCGGTTGCAGGAGCGGTGGACGCACTGGTTTTACCGTCGCGTGCCGTTCTTCACCGCGTCGGCGTTCACGAAGCAGAAGCTCATCGAGCACGGCGTACGCGATGTGACAATCATTCCGTACGGCGTCCACACGGTCGCGATTTCCGAACTGGAAACCAAGCCCCTCAACCCGCCGCTGCGTTTGGTCGCCGTCGCGCGACTCGCGCCGAACAAACGCATCGACCACGCGATCCTAACGTTGAAGTCGTTGCTCGATCAAAACGTGGACGCGCAGCTCACCATCATCGGCACCGGTGAAGAGGAAGAGAAACTCAAGCGGCTCGCGCGCGAACTTCAGCTCAACAAGCATGTCACTTTCACCGGCCAGTTGGGTGAAAAGGAAAAGGACGAATTGCTGCGCCGCTCGCACTACCTGCTGCACAACTCGCAGCGCGAAGGCTGGGGCTTGAATGTGATCGAGGCCAACGCGATGGGGACGCCCGCCGCCGTTTATCCCGTGGCGGGGCTGATCGAATCCACGTTGCACGACGACACGGGATTGGTCGCGGAAGCCGAGACGCCGGAAGCGCTGGCGGCGATTCTCAAGTCGAGCCTCGCCTCGCCGGAACGCTATCAGCACTACCGCCGACAGGCATGGGAGCGGTCGAAGACCTTTCATTGGAACCATGTGTTGCCAAAGGCTGCGGCGTGGTTGGAGGCGCAGGCGTCACACGCCGGCCGTTGATCGAGCGCGAATGCGACGGCGGGCCAGCGGTTGACTGCGATCAGGCGCTTCGGCGGGGGCGTGCTTCGGCTTGACATGGCGCGAGAGATCTGGGACACCCTCACCGTCCCAATAGCCTTGAGGAACCATGTGAAAAAAACCTTTCTAGCCGCGTCAGTGATTCTTTCCTTGCTACTGCCCGGCGGTCGGGCGCGCGCCGCAATTCTTGCCGGGCCGGTGACCAACAGCGCCAACGGCCATGTCTATTACCTGCTGACCGCCGGCACCTGGACCGCCTCCGAAGCGGAGGCTGTCCAATTGGGCGGGAACCTCGTCACGATCAACGACGCCGCGGAGAACGGTTGGGTGTTTACCAACTTCGCGTCCTTCGGCGGCGTGGACCGCAGCCTCTGGCTCGGGCTCAACGACCAGGCGACCGAGGGAACCTGGACGTGGATCAGCGGGGAACCGGTGACCTTCACCAATTGGGCATCGGGCGAACCGAACAGTTCCGGGGGCGGCGGCTTCGAGGAGGATTTCGCCCTGATGAGTCCGAACAACTCGGGCATTCCCACGTTGACGCCCGGATCGTGGGCCGATGCGTCGGACACCGGAATCGGCATCACCATTCACACCCCGATCCACGGTGTCGTGGAAGTGATTTGTGCGCCCCTGCCGGCAGGCGCGGTGAGCTGGTGGCGCGCGGAGAACAACGCGCTCGACGAACTGGGCGGCAACCACGGCACGCTCCTGGGGGGCGCGGGCTTCGCGGCGGGCAAGGTGGGACAGGCTTTCAAATTGGATGGCTACGACCAACACGTCTCCATCGCGCCCACGACCAGTCTCGACGTGGGCAAAGGACCGGGCTTCACCGTGGAGGCGTGGATCAATCCGACGAACCTGCCCGGCAACAACAGCAGCCCGATCTTTCACTGGTCCGACATCACCTATTTCTGGATCGAGTCCGGCGGACGCCTGGCCGGAAACGTGCGCGACACGAACGGCGTGGACCACTATTTGATCAGCGCCTCCGGGATCGTGCAGGCCAATCAATTCCAGCACGTCGCGATGAGTTACGACCGGGCCAGCGGCGCGGCAAAACTCGTTTGGAACGGCGTGGTCGTGGCGAGCAACAATTTCGGGAACGTCGTGGCACGGACCGCGGGGACACTCGTGTTGGGCCAATACAATGCCTGCTGCGACCGCTTCTATGGCTTGATTGATGAACCGACGGTGTACGGTCGGGCGCTGGGCGATGCGGAAGTCGTTTCAATTTACAACACGGGGCTCGCCGGGAAGTGTCCGGTGCCGACCGCGGCGGCGATCACCGTTCAGCCGCAAAACAAGACGGTGGTTTTCGGATCCACCGTCAGCTTCAGCGTGACTGCGAGCGGAACGCCACCGCTGACTTATCAGTGGCGTCGCGACAGCAACACCCTCGCGGGCGCGACCAACGCCAGCCTGACCGTGACCAATGCACAACAACCGCAGGCAGGAGACTATTCAGTCGTCGTGAGCAACGCCTACGGGTCGGCGACCAGTTCCAACGCCACGCTGACGCTGGTCCTGGGCAACTACAGCCTGTCCGGTGATTACTCGCTGGCCGCAAATCCGAACGGCGTGTGGCGCTACGGCTGGAAGAGCAACCTGCTCAGCGCGCTGAGCCTTTTTGCCTACAGCCACTCGACCACCGAGCAACTCGGTGACACCGCACAATTCTGGTCGAGGTTTGCCGCCAACGACTCCAGCATTGCGAAGAACGCCTCCGCCTTCGAAGGGGGTTGTTGTGGAGGTCAGGTCATTCATCCCGCCGGGGCGGTCTGGATGACGCCGGGTCCCAACGGTGCCGCCGATAACTATTCCGTGACGCGCTTCACCGTTCCGAGTGGAGGCGACGGCGTTTACCAAGTTGTCGGACTTGCCGAGACCGACGCGAACGGCTCACTGGGCGGCGACACCGAATTTCATTTCGTTCGCAGCGGCTCGCTCAGGTTCAGCAGCTTCCTTCCCGCGAGTACCAGTCTTGACACGACGAACCGCGCGGGGTTCACCAACGTGCTGGCGCTCGCAGCCGGAGAAACCTTGGACTTCCTGGTGGGCCGCGGACAAGACGGCAACTACAATTACTCTTTCGCTGAAGTCGCGGTGAGCGTCACTCAGACCGCCGCTGGCGGTGTGGGGCCTGAGATCGTGGGCCAGCCAACGAATCGTACCGTGACGGCAGGCGGCACCGCGAGTTTTTCGGTGCAGGCGGTCGGAACCGGACCACTGGCCTACCAGTGGCTCTTCAACAGCAATGTCATCAACGGCGCGACCAATTCGTCGCTGACCTGGACCAACGTGCAGATGACCCAGGCCGGTCCGTACTCGGTCGTCGTCAGCAACGCGTACGGGTCCACGACCAGTTCCAACGCCACGCTCACGGTCACTCCCCCGCCCGCCAACGTCCGCGTGTTGAGCGTCAACGGCACCTCCGCCGGCAGCGTCAACGTCCCGGTCGCGCTCGTGGCCAACGGAAACGAAAACGGCGTCAGCTTCAGCCTCAACTTCAGCAACGCCGTGCTGACCCTCACTGGCGTCGCACTCGGCAGCGGCGCGCCTGGCGCTTCGCTCGTGGTCAACTCGAACCTCTCCGGCAAGGTCGGCCTGCTGGTCGGGCTGCCCTTCGGCGAGACGTTTTCGCCGGGGACGCAACAAGTCGTCACGGTCGGCTTCAGCATCGCGCCGGTGACCAACGCAATGACCAACACGATCACGTTCGGCGACTCGCCGGTGACGCGGCAGTTGTCCGATGTCGGCGGCGCCACACTGTCCGCCACGTACTCCAACGGCTCCGTCGTCATTGCGAGCGTTGATTTCGAGGGCGACGTCTCGCCGCGGCCCACGGGCAACAAGGCGCTCACGCTCACCGACTGGGTGCAGGTCGGCCGCTTCGCCGCCGGACTCGACACCGCCGCCACCGGCGGCGAGTTCCAGCGTGCCGACTGCGCGCCGCGCTCCACTTCCGGCAACGGCAACATCACGCTGACCGACTACGTTCAGGCCGGCCGCTACGCCGCGGGCCTCGATCCCTTGACGCCGGTGGGCGGACCGACCAACGCCAGCTCAAGTTTCGCCGCGGCAAAGAGCGCGCCCGGGGCCGAGGGCACTCGCTCGGTCGCGATTGCCAGCACCACATTGCAACCCGGCCAGACCAACTCCGTGACGGTCCAGCTCATCGCCAACGGCGACGAGAACGGCATCAGCACGAGCGTCAATTTCAACCCGGTGGTGATGAGCTTCGTCAGCGCGGTGCCCGGCAGCGACGCGGCGGGCGCGTCGCTGTTGCTGAATCCAAACCAGCTCGCGTCCGGGCGCGTCGGCGTGGTGCTCGCGTTGCCGACGGGCAACAGCTTTGCGGCCGGCACGCGGAACGCCATTACGCTGAACTTTGCGATGACGCAAGGCGCGACGGGCTGCGCCCCCGTAACTTTCAGCGACCAACCGGTGCCGCGGGAACTTTCCGACGCGCTGGCGAACGTGTTGGCTGGCAGTTACACCGATGGCGCGCTCACGCTCAACGGCGGCGCACCGGCGTTGAGCATCGCCCGTGGGACAGGCCAGGTCGAACTCGCGTGGCCGGTCACGGTGGTGGGTTTCACTCTTGAGTCCATCACAAACCTGCTGGAGTTCACCAACTGGACCGGTGTCGGAACGCCGCCAAGTGTGATCGGGACATCGAACGTGGTCGCACTGCCCGATGCGCCGCTGCAACAATTCTTCCGGCTGCGCAAGCCGTGAATCTGCGGAAACATCCGTTCGACCGGACGTCGGCTGCTTCCAATCTGACCCTCAGAGCGTGAACCCCGCTGACTGAGCATCGGCGGCGAACATCTTTACGGTGTCGAGCGAGAGTTCTTTCAACCCCATGCCGCAAAGTTTCAGCGCCTTGGCTAGGATGTCGTGCGGCACAGTGACGATGTCGCAGCCGCATTCGTCGGCGTGGAAGATGTTGAGCACCTCGCGCACGCTGGCCCAGAGCAGTTCGGCCTTCGGCTGGCCGGCGAGAATTTTTTTGCTGTCACGCATCAACGGCATCGGATCAACGCCCGTGTCGGCGATGCGCCCGGCGAAGACCGACACGACCGACGGCACCGCCGGAGCGAGCGACTGCGCCACGCCGCGGACCTGTTCGAGTGTGAGGATGGCAGTGACGTTAAGCTTTACGCCCTCGGCCGAAAGCTCCTTGATCAGCGGCAGCGAGGATTCGCCGCGCGTATTGGTGATGGGAATCTTGGTATAGACGTTGGACGCCCAACCTTTGATCTTGAGCGCCTGCCGCCGCATCTCGGGGAACTCGTCGGAGAAGACTTCGAGCGACACGGGCTTCTCAGTGATTGTGCGAAGGATGTCCTTGGCGAACGCCTCGAAGTCGCTGATGCCTGCCTTTTTCATCAGCGTGGGATTGGTGGTCAAGCCCTTGATGAGCGGATTGGAATTGAGGCTCAACATGCCGGGCTTGTCGGCGCCATCGGCAAAAATTTTCACGCGGAGATCGGAGAGAGTTTTCATGCGGCTCGTGGTCGGTGACTTTGTCAGTTGCGGGCGAGAAGATAGATCAGCGTCGGGATTGCTCAATGATAATTCTGGCCGCCTCGACGAGACTGCCAGCGCGGAAGTCCGGCGGCTGCCTCAACGCCTCATCGTAGCCGTAGTCGATGAACACCGTCCGGCAGCCCGCGGCGTGCCCGCAGTCAATGTCCCGCCAGCGATCGCCGACCATCCAACTGCGCGCGAGGTCGAGGCCCAGTTCGCGCGCGGCCTTCAACAGCAGGCCGGGCTTCGGCTTGCGGCACTCGCACGGCTGGCCAAATTGTTCCCCGCCGTGGTAGCAGACTTCCACGCGATCCAGCGGCACAAGCCGGGTCATCTCCGCGTGCATCGCCTCGACGACCTCCTGCGCCATCGTGCCGCGGCCCACGTCGGGCTGGTTCGTGGCGACGATGAGGAGAAAGCCGGCCTGCCTGAGCCGCCCGCACGCGCCGGCGACGCCGGGGAGAATTTCAAAATCAGCGAGCCGGTCTGGCGCGAACGGCTTGCCCTCGCGAATGAGCGCCCGGTTGATCACGCCATCGCGGTCGAGGAAGACGGCGCGCTTTGGTTCCGCGTTCCGCGTTCCGCCCTCCGCGTTCATCGCGTGCTTTCCCACTTGGTCTTGCTCACCTTGAGCTTGGGATGCGAGACAAAGAGGTGCCACACGATGGCTTGGAACGCTTCCGAGTGCGGTGTGACGTGGTCGGGATTGACCGTCGGCACGATCACGCACGCGGTGGCCTCCTTCGCCGTGTAGCCACCATCGCGGCCAACGATGCCGATCACGGACGCGCCGGCTTGCTTGGCGAGTTGAATCGCCGAGACAAGATTGGGGCTGACGTTCTTTTCGACGTTGCCGCCGCCGACGGAGAAAATCAGCAGGCCGTCCTTCGCGCCGAGCCGGCTGCCCTTGAGCCACTCGGAGAGCACGGTGGCCCAGCCTTCGTCGTTGGTTCGAGCGGTGAGCTCGGAGACGTTGTCGGTGGGCGCGTAGGCTTCGAAGCCGCAAATCTTCCGAAAGTCATTCACCGCATGGCTGGCATTGGCCGCGCTGCCGCCGACACCGAGGATGAATAGCCGCCCGCCACGCTCACGGATTTTCGCGAGTTCATCCACTGCGCGTTCGATGTTGCCCGCGTCGAGGCCGGCGACAACTTTTTGGGTCTCCTGAAGGTATTGATCGGTAAAGCTCATGCGAATGTTGAATTGTGAATGGCGAGTGTCGATTGCAGCCGTCGATTGTCAATTCGTCATTGGGAATTCGCGGCGCGGGATTTCAAGAGTCCCTCCAGCTCCGCCAGACCGGAGTGCGAACCGATTTCGTAGAAGCGTTCGGGCACTTCGTAGCCAGCAAGTTGTTTCTGTTCGACAAGCCGCCGCATCACGTCGGCAAGGTCGAAGGGCTTGTCCGCCGGCCATGCGTCAAAGGCCGCAGCGCGGAACAGGCTCAGCCCGTAATCGATGTGCCGCATCTCCGGGAGTCTCGCCTTTTTGTCATAGACGGCGATCTCGCCGTCACGGAAGACGACGTTGCTCGTGTCGTAAAGGCCCTCGTTGCGATAGACGGTCATCAGCCCCAGCTTCCCACTGCGTGCGAACGCCTCGGCGACGGGCCCAAATGCGATGGGCAGATACGAGTCGCCGTAGAGGACGAAAAAACACCCGCCGAGTTTGGGCAAGGCGCGCTTGATGGCGCCGCCCGTACCGAGCAGCACCGGGCCGTCGGACGAATAGTCGAGCTGCACGCCGTGCGTGCGGCCATCGCCAAATTCATTCACGACCATTTCGCCGAGATGGCCCAGGCACAGCACGGCGCGCCGGATACCTTCACGGCGCAACAGCGCCAGTTGGTGGGCGAGAAACGGTTTGCCGGCAATGGGCAGAAGCACCTTCGGAATCTTTTCCGTCAAAGGCTTGAGGCGCGTGGCCAAACCGCCGGCGAGGATCGCAACCGGGATGTCGAGCGGCGCGGCACTCACTGGATGACGATCTTCGTCCCCTCGAAGTCGAAGCGGAAGCGGACCTCCTGAAGTCCCGCATCAGTCGTCAAAACGTGTCGAAGGCGCGTCTTGTCTTCGGTATAGAAGATCAAGAAGCCACCACCACCCGCCCCGATTACCTTGCCGCCCAGCGCGCCGTTCCCTCGA
>DATDFH010000502.1:0-5466 GCA_036522715.1 Verrucomicrobiia bacterium | reverse complement strand
ACGACAAAGACGAGAGCAGACTTCTCTTTTGGCCCCAGCTTCAGTGAGCGCACCTCGACGACCTCGCCTTCAAAACGCAGTTCAAGCTCGCTGCTCAACGTGTTGCTCGAAAAGTTCGCCACGGTCGCGAAGACGGCGCGTTGCGCGGCGTTGTCGGGATTCGCGCGGACGTCGAGGTGCGTAATGCCGAGGTTCTCCGCGCGCTGGCCCACGCGGTGGAAGATGAGCGGGAGGTTTTTGTTCTCGAACTCGCCGAGCGAACCGAGCGCGCCGTCGCTCAACAAATGAATCTCGCCGGAGGCGACGGTGTTCTCGCCCTGCTTTTCGAAGGTGAAGGCGGCGGCCATCTTGAGCGCCTCGGTGATGCGCGTGGGCGCGTCGGACGCGGCGCAGGCTTCGAGCGCGCGGCGGAGGGCGGCCTTGTCGCTCGTGGCGGATTGCTTGACCTCGGTGTTCGCGCCGGCCAGCAGGATCATCATGCGCTCGCCGTCGCGAAGGCCATCGACGAGTTTGAGCGCATCAGCACGGGCCTTCTCGAAGCGCGAGGGTTTTTCGTCGATGGCCTGCATCGAGGCGGAGGCGTCGAGGATGAGCACCTTGAGTTGAGTTGGCTTCGCTGTGCCACCGAGAAATGGGCGCGCGAGGGCGAGCACGACGAGAGCGAGCAACAGAAGTTGAAGAATGAGCAGCCAGTTGTGGCGGAGCTTCTGGAACGGCGCGTTGGCCTGCGTCTCGGCGAGGAATTTTTGCCAGAGCAACGTGCTGGAAACGAGCCGCGTGGTGCGCCGCCGCTTGAGCAGGTAGAACGCAATCACCACCGGCAGCGCGGCAGCGAAGGCGAAACCAAGTGGCGCAAGAAAACTCATTCGAATGCGGAATGCGGAATGCGGAATGCGGAATAACGGCTGGTCATGGGCGGCCTCCAGTTTTTCGCGCGGTATTGATCGAGGAGACGGTAATCGCCACGAGCTCGTTCGCCTCAATGATCAGAGGCTTCGCCTTCACTTCAGCGACTATTCCGTCCTCGACCAGTAGTTCCATCCAGTAACTTGACTCGTCCGCCTCCTCCTCGACGATGCTCATCTTGTTGATGAAGTCCGCGTTGGACTTCGCGCGACAAGCGGCCCGGTAGTTTGCGCCGACTGACGTTCCGGATCGCAGCAACTGTCGCCCCAATACGCGGCAGGTTTCGCTCTTCGGCAAGGATTCCACAAACTTGATCACATCAAGCGCGAAGCGCTTCGTCCGCCGTTTCAAATCGGAATCTTTCATACCTGGATGTTCGTTACCCTTGTCTTCATTCCGCATTCCGAAATCCGCATTCCGCATTTCTTCATCGCCACACCTCGGCTTCGCGCAGTTGGCGCAGGAGCAGGTCCTCCAGCTTGGTCTCGGAACTCACGCTGAAGAAGCTCACGCCGCGGGCGGTGCAAAATTCCTTCAGGCGCTGACGGAAATTCTCCACGGTCTGGCGGTAGGCTTTGAGGCGGAATTTGCCGAAGGTCACTTCGCGATGCTCGCCGGTTTCGGAATCGACGAGGCGCAGGTCGCCGAAGTTTGTGGGTTCGAGTTCCTCGGGCGCGAGGATCTGGACGGCGTTGACTTGGAAGCCGCGGCCGACGAGTGCGCCGAGGCCGGCTTCGTACCCGGCGGGGTCGAGGAAATCGCTGAGCACGACGGCGAGGCCGGCCTGGCGGGCTTCGAGCGCGCCGCGGCGGAGGGCGTCGTTGAGATTTGCTGCGCCGCTGGCGGTGATCTGGGAAAGGTTCTGAAAGAATTGCAGCGAGGATTTGCGGCCGCGGACTCGGCGTAGCGCGCCGCGCGCGGCGGATTCCTCCGGGCGATCCGGAAAGGCCTGCACCGTCACGCGATCAAAACCGCACAGCGCCACGTAGCCCACGGCCGCCGCGACTTGCCGCGCGAAGTCGAACTTGCGCGGCTCGCCGAAGGTCATGGACTCGCTGGCGTCGAGGAAGATGCGGACGGGGAGTTCGCGCTCCTCCTCGTAGAGCTTGAGGAACAGGCGGTCGAGGCGGCCGTAGAGATTCCAGTCGAGGTAACGCAGGTCGTCGCCGAAGACGTAGTTGCGGTAATCAGCGAACTCGACCGACTGACCGCGCGCGCGGCTGCGGCGCTCGCCTCGCGCCGAACTCTTCGCGCGCCGCGCCGCGAGCAACTGGAGTTGCTCCAGTCGGCGGAGGAGGTCCGGGCTGAGAATTCCAGATGACATCACCTATCTTGTGCCAGGCAACTTCCGGGCGAGGCCCAAAACGAACCCAACCACGGCAGTAATAATGCCGAGAAAAGGCGCGCCAAACGCCAGCTCCGTCGAAGGTTCATTTCCCACGCGCAATTGTACAAACATCATCACGCCGAGAAGGAATGGCGGGATCAAAAAGAACGCTACCGTCCAAACAAAGATGAAGATTGCCCGGGTCATCAAACTGGACCTCCGACGACCGTCGCATCCTTCGGCACCTCCTTGAGCACCTGCGTGATGATGTGGTCGGTGGTGATGCCCTCGGCTTCGGCCTCGAAGTTCAGGATCAGCCGGTGGCGCAGCGCAGGAGTGGCGACGGCTTCGAGATCCTCGAAGCTCACGTTGAAGCGGCCGTGCGTGAGCGCGCGGACCTTGCCGGCGAGCAGCAACGCCTGCCCGCCGCGTGGGCTGCTGCCGAAGCGGAGGTATTGGTTGACGATCGGCACGGCGGTGTCGGTCTTGGGATGCGTGGCGAGCACGAGGCGCACGGCGTAGTCCTTCACGTGCGACGCCACGGGCACCTGGCGGACAAGCGACTGGAATTCGATCAGGCCCGCGCCGTCGAGCACCTTGGCGGGCTGGACGCGCGCGCCCTCGGTCGTGCGGTTGAGCACCTCGGTCAGCTCCGCGCCGCTCGGGTAGCCGACGAGGAGCTTGAAGAAGAAGCGGTCGAGTTGCGCCTCGGGCAACGGATACGTGCCCTCCTGGTCGATGGGGTTTTGCGTGGCGAGGACGAAGAACGGCTCGACGAGTTTGCGCAGTTCGCCGCCGGCGGTGACCTGTTTCTCCTGCATCGCCTCGAGCATGGCGGACTGGGTCTTGGGCGTGGCACGGTTGATTTCGTCGGCGAGGATGAGGTGCGCGAAGATCGGCCCGCGCTGGAAGACGAACTCGCGCCGGCCCTCGGGCGTTTCCATGACGAGGTTGGTGCCGAGGATGTCGGCGGGCATGAGGTCGGGCGTGAACTGGATGCGGCTGAAGCTCAGGCTCAACACGTCGCCGAGCGTGCGCACGAGCAGCGTCTTGCCGAGGCCGGGCACGCCTTCGAGCAGGACGTGGCCGCCGGAGAAGACGGCAGTGAGCGTGCCGTCCACAATGGCGTCGTGGCCGACAATGACTTTGGCGATCTCGGCGCGGAGGCGGGAGTAGGTGGTGCGGAAGGACGCGATTTGGGCTTCGGTGCTCATTGGTAAAAAGGTTATCAGGTTTTCAAGTTATCAGGTTATCAGGTGGCGCTGGGGCGTTTCGTAGCGCGTTGGAGGTAGGTGATGAAACGGGAGGTGCGACGGGAGAGTTTCATGCACTGTGCGTAGAGGCCGTCGAAGGTGGCTTGTTTCAAGTAGCTCTCGTCCAGTGCGGCGTAGAGGAGAGAACGAACTTCGCCGACAGAGCCTTTGGCAATGTTCAAGAAGTGAGCGAACTCCTTGTTGCTGCCGCGCTCGAAGCCTTCCGCAGCGTTACTCATCGCGGAAAGCGCGGCAGAGCGAATCTGGCCGCGCATCTCGAAGTCGCGCGCAAACTCGCCGCTCTTACTCGCGGCATACACGTCCTTCCGCAACTGCCGCGCATCCTGCCACACCATCAAATCCTCGAACCGTTCTGCTTTTGCCATAACGTCACCTTTCCAGTTGGACCACCTGATAACTTGAAAACCTGATAACCTGAAAACCTCCAGCGCACTCACTTCTTCAAATCGTCGAAGTACTCGCGCACCGCATTCTTGTATGCCCTCGGCACCTGGTCCTGGTTCAATGCGTTCTGCGCATCCGTTTGCGCGGCGGCGGCGGCTTCCTCGAACTTCACGTTGCTCGTGCCTTTGATGCTCACGCCTTTGAGCGTGATGCTCGGCATCGGGCCACCGGGGTTTATCTGCCCGCGGAGTTTGGTGGGTGCGAGGTCGTCGGCGAGTCGAGGGTCGCCGCGATCGGACTGGCCTTTGGGTGCCACGTCGGGGCGTGACAAGTCGGTGAGGTTATTCGGATCGCTGAACTCGGGGTATTTCAGCCAGCCCTCTTCATCCGCCCAAGTGCCGACGCCGCTGCCGCCGCGTGAGCCTTCGCCGGAGCCGGGCTTGCGGCATGAACCCATGCACTGGCCCGTCGCGACGGCGAGTTGCGCGCGCTGCAAGGCTTCGAGGATTCCGTTGAGCGCTTCCGCGTCGGCGAGTTGCTCGAGCAACTTCTGCAATTCCTTCGCGGCATCGGCGAGCGATTGCGCCGCGCCGGGCTGCTGGCGCTGCTGCATCTGGCGGACGGCGTCCTTGAGATGCTCGGCCACTTTGCCGTAGTCGCCGGCCGGAGAGACGGCCGCCTGCACTTCGTCGAGAAGTTTCTGCAACTGATCCGGTGTCAGTGCGCCCGACTTCAATTGCTCGACCATCTTCTGCAACGTCTGCGCGGCGGCTTCGGCCTGGCCGTTCTTGAGTTGTTCGGCGAGGTCCTTGCCGAGCTTCGCGGCTTGTTGCTGGAGTTGCTGCAAGGCCTTCGCCATGTCGCGCAACTTGTCGAGGTCGGTCATCGCGGCGTCGAGGTCGCGCAACACCTGCCCCGTCTGGTCGGCGGCGAGCGCGGCCATCGCTTCTTCCAATCCGCTGACCGATTGGCCGAGATCGCGCATCTGCTGGGCGAGGGACGAAAGGGACTTGGCGAGTTCCTCGCGCGCCGCAGCGCCGCCCGGTGAATCTTTCGCGGGCAAACTGGCCGCCTGTTGCCGCGCCTTCTGCAACTGCTCCTTCAACTTGTCCAACGCATCGGGCGTCGCGCCTTCCTTGCCAAGGGATTTTTGGAGCGCGTCGATTTGCTTCTGGAGCGACGCGGCATCAGTGGCGGAGCCGGCGTTCTGCCGCGCCGCTTGTTCGAGGCGCTTGAGTGCCGGGTCTTTGCCGGCCTGGCGCAATTCGTTCTTCAGCTTTTCGGTCGCGCTGGACAGATCGCGCAGCGCATCGGCGCGCGTGAGCGGTTGCCGCGCCAGTTGCTGGCCGAGTTCGTTGACGGATTCGAGCGAGTGCTTGGTGCGTTCGAGTACGGGCGGGCGGACTTCGAGCGTGTGCCGCGCGAGGCTCGCGAGGGTCTGGCCGGTGGCGCGAATATTCTCCGCGTCGCGCCGCTTCTGAATGAATGCCTTGCTCCGATACTCCGGAACGAAGCCCAGCCCCGTGCCCAACGCGAGCAGCAACGCCACCCAACGCGCCGCGCCGGGAAGCCGCC
>DATDFH010000501.1:0-4183 GCA_036522715.1 Verrucomicrobiia bacterium | reverse complement strand
TCGATCTCGGGCCGCTCCGCTTTGGGGTCGAGGCGCCAGATGCACGCGGTGCGCGGTGTCTCGCCCTCGGTCGAGTAGCGCGAATCTTTCCCCGGCTCGTTGCCGTCGGTGCGCGAGCCGCTGTTGACATAGAGCATCCCGTCGGGACCGAAGGCCATGTGATTGACGGAGTGGTTGAACGGCCCGACGCCCCACGGGTAGCTCGTGCGCAACCACGGCCGTGGCCCGAACGGATCGCCGTTGAAGGTGTCGCTGGTGCGGAAGATCGTGACCTCGTCGGTTACCATCGCGATGTTGTCGTTGCGCTGGTTGACGGCGATGTAAAGGTGGTGATCGCGGTCGAGCACCATGCCCATCGCGCCGACGCCGCCGAGCGACGGGTCGGTGTAACGGTCGGCGCGGAGCACGAGTTTGAACGCGCCGGTCTTCACGTCCACGCGCCAAACGTCGCCGCCGGTGGCCAGCACGTAGAGCACCTCGCCCTTGCCGTCGCCGGCGAGTTTCACGGGATTGATCGGCAGGCGGGCGACTTCGCGGAGCGTGAAGCCCTTGGGCGCCTTGGGCAGCGGCGCGTAACGGCTCGCTTGCACGAGCGCTTCGAACGTCGGGTACCGGGAATTTGCGCGGACGGTCTTCACTTCATCGGCGCTGATGACGCCGCCGTCGTTGCCCCACGAGTTGAGCACAAAGGTGAGGACGTCGCTCGTCTCGGTGTCGTTGAGTGCGACGGGCGGCATGGAGTTATTGTAGTCCTCGCCGTTGACGGTGATCTTGCCGCTCAACCCTTCACACACAGCGCGGATGGCGAGCGGTTTGTCCTTGAGCAGGAAGTCAGACTTGGCGAGCGGCGGAAATGCGCCGGGTGCGCCCTGACCGCTGGCCTGGTGGCAGATCATGCAGTGCCGCGTGTAGAGCTCCTTGCCGCGCTGCATCACGGCGGCGGGCGGTGCATCGGCCGCGGTGAGGGAGGTCGCGGCCAGCGTGCCCAACGCGAGCAGGCGGGTGGATCTGAGAATTTGCATGGCGCGAAAGCTATCGCGGGACGGGCGCGAGTCAAATCTTCGCGGGCGGCGCGCGTTGACAAGATGCGCGACGAGGCGGAACCTGCGGGGAAGGCACATGAAAACTTCAGCAATGTTTTTCACGGCGTTCGCAGCGACGACAATCATGGCCGCCGCGCAGGAAGCGCCCAACGCGCAACTCAAGAAGCAGCAACAGCAGGCCGAGGCGGTGATCCCGCCGCTGCCGGCGAATGTGATCAAGGGCCAGACGGCCACCTATCGCGGCGTTGTGCCGCACGCAGTGAAGCTGCGCAACCCGCTCCAGCTCATCAATCCGTTCGCGCCGATGGAGCACGGCAGCGGCGAGAAGAACGTGACGCCGCCGATGCCCGGCGAGAAAGCGTTGGAGCACAAGGCCTCCTCGCTCACCGCGATCTCGGTGGATTTCTGAGCGCCGCGGCGGCGTCCGCGTGAGTTCCTCCTTGGTCGCGCAGCGGGCGGGTGATTCAATTCCCGCATGAGTCTCGATGAGTTGCTTGGTGGCGCCGCGCCCGGCGTGTTCAACGTCCGCACGAAAGCGCCGGGTCCGGCCGGGTCGCTGCCGATCAACGAGGATTTTCTCCTCAATCGCCCGAGCGGCGATCTCTTCGGCCTCACGCAAAATGTCGGCATGGGCTGGAACCCGGCCGAAGTCGGGCGCAAACAATTTCTACTCCTCAGCACGCAGGGTGGCTTGCGCGCGCCGGATGGCTCGCCGGTCGCGCTCGGCTATCACACGGGGCATTGGGAAATCGGACTGCTGGTGCGCGCGGCGGCGGAGGAGTTGAAGCGGCTCAAGACGGTGCCCTTCGCGGCTTACTGCTCCGATCCGTGCGACGGACGCACGCAGGGAACGGCCGGGATGTTCGACAGCCTGCCGTATCGCAACGACGCAGCGGTGATTTTCCGCCGCCTCATCCGCTCGCTGCCGAATCGCATGGGCGTGCTCGGTGTGGCGACGTGCGACAAAGGTTTGCCCGCGATGATGATGGCGCTGGCCGCCATGCGCGACTTGCCGTGCGTGCTCGTGCCGGGCGGGGTGACGCTGCCTCCGTCGGACGGCGAGGACGCCGCGGTGGCGCAAACCATCGGGGCGCGGTTCGCGCACGGACTGGTCTCGCTCGAACAAGCCGCCGAAATCAGTTGTCGCGTGTGTGCGAGTCCGGGCGGGGGCTGCCAGTTCCTCGGCACGGCGGCCACGTCGCAAGTCGTCGGCGAGGCGCTGGGACTCACCCTGCCGCACAGTGCGCTCGCGCCATCGGGCGAACCGGTGTGGACGGACATGGCCGTGCGTTCGGCGCGCGCGTTGGTGGAGTTGGAGAAGAACGGTGTGACGACGAAGCAGATCGTGACCCCGGCGGCGATTCGCAACGCGATGGTGGTCCACGCGGCATTCGGCGGCTCGACGAATTTGTTGCTGCACATTCCCGCCATCGCGCACGCAGCCGGGTTGCCGCGCCCGACGGTGAACGACTGGATCGAAGTGAACCGTTCTGTCCCGCGGCTGGTGAGCGTGCTGCCCAACGGCCCGGTGCATCATCCGACCGTGCGCGTATTCGTCGCTGGTGGCGTGCCGGAAGTGATGCTGCATCTGCGTCGCCTCGGGGTGCTCGACACGAGCGTGCTGACGGTGAGCGGTCGGACACTTGGCGAGGCGCTCGATTGGTGGGCGCAATCGGAACGGCGCGCGAAGTTCCGCGAGATTCTCCAAGCGCAGGACGGCGTTGATCCCGACGACGTGATCATGTCCCCCGAGCGCGCGAAGGAACGCGGCCTGGCCAGCACGGTGACATTTCCTCGTGGCAACATTGCTCCCGAGGGAGCCGTCATCAAGAGCACCGCGATCGACCCGGGCGTCGTGGACGCCGATGGCGTTTATCGCAAGGAGGGGCCGGCGAAAGTTTTTGTGCGTGAGAAGGATGCCGTCGCGGCGCTCAAGAAGGGCCGCATCCAGGCGGGCGATGTGATGGTGGTGGCCGGCATCGGGCCGATGGGCACGGGCATGGAGGAGACGTATCAAGTGACCGGTGCGCTCAAGTATCTGCCGTTTGGCAAACACGTCGCGCTCATCACCGACGCGCGCTTCAGCGGCGTGAGCACGGGCGCTTGCATCGGGCACGTCGGCCCCGAGGCGCTGGCGGGCGGGCCGATTGGCAAACTGCGCGACGGCGACCTGATCCGCATCGTGATCGACCGCAACACGAACGCCGGCTCGCTGGATTTCGTCGGCGAGGGCGCGCGGGAATTTTTACCGGAGGAAGGTTCGAGGATTCTCGCGTCGCGCGAAATGCGGCCCGACCTTTCACCCGATGAAAGGCTTCCCGCCGACACGCGCTTGTGGGCCGCGCTGCAACGGGTCAGTGGTGGCACGTGGGGCGGTTGTGTCTATGATGTGGAGGGAATTGTGGGCGCGCTCGAAGCGCCCCGCTGAAGCGGACTTGGTGACCGGAAATGGGACACCGACGCTGTGGGGGAGACAATTGTGGCGCGCGGCTTCCCAATCTTGCGCACCGGGCGCTCGTGGCATATCCACTGCTGAGAATGCGCCCGACTATGGCGCATACATCGCACGTCTCGCTGTCGCAATGGTTGGTTTCCTGTTTTCGTCGCGGCCCAGGCGCCGGCGCGGAGAACGGGATTGTAGGGAGCGTTGCTCCAGTCGCGCCGCTGGCTTCGGCGGAATCGAAGCCAGGGATGAGGCTGTCATGCGTGCGGTTTGACGTCGGGCGGGGCGCGCAGAACATTCCAATTCATCAGGGAAAAACTTCCGGAGCAGCGGAATTCAAGGGTGCGGAGAATCAGGTGCGCCGGCTGCGGCTGGAAATCTCGTCGCATGACGAGCGGCGGTGTTGATCACACGAACACGAACCAAGATTCGACTTCGACATGAGTCCAAACGTCATCGCCAGCATCCCCGGGTTTGATTTCAATTTTCCCGTGGAGTATCTGCGCCCGGCGCTGGTGTTGTCGCTGCTGACGGTGTGGGTGCTGGTCGGGCTGTTCTTTTATCTGAACCTCTACACGCGACGGCGGTACTTCAGCCTGTGGACTGCGGCGTGGCTGTTCTACTCGCTGTGGCTGACGCTGTGCATCAGCATGGGCGGCGACGAGACGAGTCCGTTGCTGACGATGCTCAAACAGTG
>DATDFH010000500.1:0-9720 GCA_036522715.1 Verrucomicrobiia bacterium | reverse complement strand
ACGGGCGTCAGCAATCTGGCGATTGTGACGGGCACCAACTCCGTCTGGACCAACGGCACGGCGACCATCGGCGATAATAGCGACGGCAATGGCGTCATCGTCAGCAACGGCGGCACGGCCTTCGGCTTTGCGGTCCTGGGTAACAGCACGAACGCCTCCAGCAATTTCCTGCTGGTCACCGGCTCCAACTCGGTCTTCAACGGCGGTGTGGACGTCGGATTCCAAGGTGCGGGCAACCGGCTGGTCGTCAGCAACGGTGGCACCGTTCGCTCGTCGAGCGCGACGGTCGGTGTGCTCGCCACCGCCAGCAACAACCTCGCGATCGTCACCGGTGCCGGATCGCTTTGGTCCAACGCTTCGAGCGTTGATATTGGCGAGTCCGGCAGTGGCAGCGTGCTGCTGGTGAGCAACGGAGGCGTCTTCGCTGTCAACGGCAACGTGCTCTTGGGCGCGACGACCAGTTCGATCAACAACCGCATCGTCGTGGACGGCGGCACACTGCGCGCGACCAACCCCGCCGGCACGGCCAGCCTGAACCTGCGCCGCGGCACCAACCAGTTCAACGCGGGCGTGATCGACGTGAACCAGTTAGTGATGACCAACAGCAACGGTTCCTTCGAGTTCAACGGCGGCACGCTCATCACGCGCGGGGCATTCATCTCCAACGGCGTGCTCTTCGCGGTCGGCGCGGCGGGTGCCACTCCGGCGGTGTGGGATGTGCGCGCGGGCGCAAGCCCGAACGTCCTCGCGGGCCAGCTCCGGATCGGCAGCAACACATCGTTCAACCAGTTGCTCATCACCAACGGCGCATTGTTGACCAGCAGCAGCTTCGGAGTCATCGGCCTCAGCAATGGCGCCAACTCCAATCTGGTGTTGGTCTCAGGAACCGGCTCGCGTTGGCTGATGGGAAACAACCTGCTGGTGGGCGACGGCGGCGCGTTCAACCGCTTGGTAGTGAGCAACGGCGCCCTGGTGGGCAACGTCGATGGCCAGGTTGGCTTCACGACCACGAGCAGCAACAACGAAGCGCTGGTAACGGGCGCCGGGTCGTTGTGGAGCAACCAGTCCGGCCTGTTCGTAGGCTTCGCAGGCGGTGGCAGCCGGGTGGTCGTGAGCAATGGAGGCACCGTCTTCGCGAGCAATGGCGTCTTTGTGGGGCTGACCACCAACTCCACCAACAACCGCCTCATCGTGGACGGGGGCACATTGCGCGCGGCCAATCCGGCCGGCGGCGGCGTGCTCGATGTCCGGCGCGGCACCAACGTGCTCAACGCCGGTTTGATCGACGTGAATGGTCTGCTCGTGACCAACGTGCTCGGCATCTTCGAGTTCAACGGTGGCACGCTGGTCACCGGGAACACCACGAACAACAACGGCCGCATCTTCACCGTCGGCAACGGCACGAGCGCGGCCACACTCCAGTTGAACGGCGGCACGCACGCTTTTTCGAACAACCTCGTCATCGCCAGCAACGCCTCTTTGATCGGCGCCGGTACCATCGTCGGCAACGTGACCAACTTCGGCGGCTTCAGTGCCGGCACTTCACCCGGCAGCCTCGGCATCAACGGCAGCCTGTTTTTGCAGCCGTCAGCCCGGATGACGTTCGAGATCGGCGGCCTCTTTCCGACCAACCAGTACGACGTGATCGCCGTCACCAACTTCGTCGAATTCGCCGGCACGCTCTCCCTTTCATTCATCAACAACTTCCTGCCCGCGCCGACCAACAGCTTCACACTCGTCTCCTTTGCCTCATCGAGCGGTTCATTCACCAATGCGCCCAATGGTGGCCGGGTGAATCTGACCAACAACCTCGCCAGTTTTTCCGCGAACTATACTGGGACGACTTTCGTGCTCGGCAACGTGCAGTACGTGGACAGCGACGGCGACGGCCAGGGCGATTTGCAGGAACAGGCGGCGGGCACCAATCCGAACGAGTCGAGCGTTTATCTGGAGGTCACCTCCATCACGCAGAACGCCTCGAACCACATCGTCATCCAGTTCCAGTCCGTGTCGGGGAAGAATTACCGCATCGAACACACAACCAATTTCAATAGCGGGTTCACGGGTCTCATCGCCTCGCCGAGCCTCACTGCACCCGCCACGAACATCAGCCAGTGGATCGACGACGGTTCGCTCACTGGCGGGCTGCCCGTGGGCCAACGCTACTACCGGATCGGATTGCAGCCTTAGCTGTTGCCGCCGGCCGACGGAGGCACGGCGGACTTGGGCAGCAACTTGGCGAGCACCACCAACAACACCAGCACCACGCCGCCGAGCACGATCCAGAAAATCCAACTGCCCGCGCCGTCGCCCGCGCCCGCCATGACGCTGGTCCTGCGCAAGATTTCCTCTTTCCCCAGCCCGGCTTGAGTTTTCTCCGCCGTCAGGACCTGGCGTGTCACCAGTCCGATGTCATAGCGCGGCGCGCCGGCCTGCTCGTTTCCATAGTAAAGAAACGTCGGCGGCCCCGCGGCGGCTTTGAAGAGCACGTGCACCGCCGGATACCAGAATTGGAAGTCTTCAAACTCGATCGCCGGATTATCGCCATTGTCCGTCTCCAGGATGACGCGGTCTGAACGGGGGTGCCGGGTCAGCGTGAGTGAAAGCCGGCCGGTCTCCTCCGGCGAGACGCGAATCCATTCCGTCCGGCCCAGAACTGCGGTGAACAGGTTGCCGCGATCATCGGGAACTTGTTCGAGCAGTTCCATCGGACGCTTGAACAGGTTGACGCGCGTGGTGCATTCCAGTTGCGTCAGCGGCAGGGCGGCGCGCGGCAGCTTGAGCGTCCAGCGGCTCCAGTGCGGACGCTTCGGATCGGGCGTCTTCGCCACGTCGGGGGCAACGCTGCGCGGCGTGGTGCTGCGGTCGAGCACATAGGGGATTTGCTGGCCATCGCGGATCACGCGCAAGTCCTCGAAGCCGCGCGCTGCGTGCGACAGCACGTCCAGGTCGAGTTCAACCTGCTGCACCGCGCCGTTCGTGATCTCGATCCGCTTGCGAAAACTCCAGCGCGCAAGATCGATGTCCGAGCCGTTCCCGGTGACGGCGGGCAAGGCTTCGGGCGCGCGATATGCCGGGTTGGGCAGCAACGGCGAAACCGACGCGAGTTCCGTCAGCTCGGCTTTCACCGCGCCCGGCAACGCCGCCAGATCGTAGTGCGGCGCGGGGGCGGCGGGGTTGCCGCTCAACAGGTGAAACTTGCCGGGCTTGGTCGTGAAGAACGCCAGGTAAGCCGGCCGGCGCCGCGCGGTGACACCGGTGATCTGCAACGGCGGACTGTCGCCGTTTTCGATGCTGAGGTAAATCTCACGCGCGGGAACCTGCACATCCGGTGTGATGGCCAGCCGTGTTTGGACTGGCTGCCCGGCGACGGCAACGCGGTAAATCGTGTCGTATCGCAGATCGATTTCGTTGGTCTTGCCGTCACTGATTGCGCGGTGCGTCAGGCGAATCATGCGGCGGAACAGCGGGTCCGGCGTTTGTACTTCCAACTCGGCCAGCACAAAGTTGGCGGCGGCGGTCCGGAGTGTGAGCTGCGTTTTGCCCTGGCTTTCGCGCCGGTCGGCGATGGTCATCTCCAAGGGTTCGGACGGCGCCGTTTCAGCGATGGCGGCATAGACCTCCACGCCGGTGAACGCGACGCGCTTTACGCTGGTGTCGCGGTCGTCAAACGTGACTCGCAGCTGCGAATAGACTGCCGGCGGAAATTCCAGCAGCAGCCGCCGGGCTCCCCAGCGGTCACGGAACACCGGCTCGTTTTCGAGGATCGTCTTCCAGCCGGTGCCTTCGACCAACGCTTCGAGCTTCACCGCCTTGAGAAAATCCTGCGACGGCGTGATCAGATTGACCGCCTTGATCGGAACGGTCACTTGCGTTTCAAAGGTGCCAATCGTCGATTGGGCAAGCACGCTCGACTTGAAACTGCGGCCGGGCGTGACCGTCGGCCGTTGCTGCACGGGCCGCTCGATCAGGCAGGGCAGTTCGCGCCCGTCGTCATCGAACAGGCGCAAATCTTCGAGACCGGGGCGCGCCGCATCGAGCGTGGGCAGCGGGACGCTGAACTTGACGAGATCGGTCTTTTGCACCTCGATCGTCTGGAAGTTTTTCCAGTCCGCGGGGAACGTGGCCGCCAGCGCAGCGCCGCCGGATAAGCTGATCAATGCGCCAAGAAGTCGGATGTTCATTTGATGTTCGCCCGCACGATACACAAGCGCACGTGATCGCGCCGCAGAAAAAACCGCCGTGAGTCAGAAGGGTTTCACCCCGCTCCGCCCCTACGCCTTGAAAACCCGCCGCACGTACTCGCGGCTGCGGCGGTGGTTCTCCACGACCGAACGCGTGATCTTCGTGCCGCTTTCGAGCGCGAGTTCCACCGTGTAAATCTCCGCGAGTCTGTTCGCGCGCGCATAGACCGCCACCATTCCGTAGTCGATGTCGCCGAACGCAAGGTCTTCCCACCAGATGCCCTCACGGCTCTGGCGCAAGTGCCACGAGACGACTCGCTCGCCGTAGTCAATCATCGCTTCAAGCGGAGGCACGCCGCCGCGATAAACCCAGTGCACGTCGAAGCAGAAGCCGACGTGCTCCGGCGGTGTCGCGAGGAAGTTGTGATGGAACTCGCGCGCGCCGTTCTTCATCTCGGGCGTATGGTTGTGGACGCCGAGCTTGAGGCCGAGTTCATTCAGCCCCTTGCCAAGTTGCGTTAATGCACGCGCCTGCGCCTGCAATTCCTCGTCGGTCTTCTCGCGGCCGATGGGCTTGGGGTTGCAATTGATCACCTGCGTGCCGAACGGCTTCACCGCGCGTGCGGCCGAGAGAATCTGCGTGATGGCCTGATAAGCGGCCTGCGGCTCGTGCAGCGCCGGGCCGGTGTAAAAGCACGTCACACCGAGTCCCTTCGCCTTCGCGAGTTCAGCGAAATGAACCGAGTCCTCCGGCCGGTCGAGATTGAGCGACGCTTCCGCGTAATCGTAACCGCAGTCGCGCACGGCCGAGAGCACCTCGGGATGATGATCGGCGAGTTTCTTCCCGTCGCGCTGGTAGTATTGGCCCCAGCCGAAGAGTTGTGTGCCGACCAGCGGGCGCGCCATCGCTGGTGGCCTTGGTGGCGTCGCGCAGCCTGCCGTCAACGCGGTGGCAGCGGCGGCGGTGCGCAAAAACTCGCGGCGCGTGGATTTCATGGACGGCGAGTGTAGCGCGCACTTCGCAGTTTCCAAGCGCAGGCGCAGGCCGCATACTCGGCGGCATGAAAGCCACATCTTTTTTGCTGATCCTCGCCGCGACCCTCGCCGCGCTTGTCACGACGGCGGCGGAGAAAAAAGCCGACCGCCCGAAGGGCGAGCGGGTCAAGGCGGAATCGGTCCACCTGGTCGAGGCCGACTTGAAGACCGCCGAACACGTCTTCAAGAAAACTCCGCAAGGCGAACTCAAGCTGCATTTCCATTTCCCGCCCGGTTGGAACGCGGACGACAAACGCCCCGCCATCCTGTTCTTCTTCGGCGGCGCCTGGAAACACGGCACGGCGCTGCAATTCCTGCCGCAGGCCGAGTATCTCGCCACGCGCGGCCTAGTTACCGTGCGCGCCGACTATCGCATCGAGTCGCAGCATCACACCACGCCGGACAAGTGCATCGAGGATGCGAAATCCGCGATGCGCTGGTTGCGCGCGCACGCGGCGCAGTTCGGCGTCGATCCGCAAAAAATCATTTCCTCCGGCGGGTCCGCCGGCGGACATCTTGCGGCGGCGCTGGCGCTGGTGCCGGGATTCGATTCGCCTGACGACGATCTGAAGGTCTCCTGCATGCCCAATGCGATGGTGCTGTTCAACCCGGCGCTGGACTTCCCCGATCACGGAGTGAAGGACGAAAAGGGCGAAAATCTCAGCGCGAAGTTCTGGCCGACGCCCTTCCTGAAGAAGGGCGTGCCGCCGGCGATCATCTTTTTCGGCACGAGCGACCAGATGGCGCCGCAGGGCAGGGAATACATCGGCAAGTCCGCCGGCGTCGGCAGCCGCGCCGAGTTGTGGATGGCCGCCGACATGCCGCACGGCTTTTTCAATCGCCAGCCCTGGACGAGCGCGACGGTGATCCAGGCCGATCGTTTCCTCGCCTCGCTCGGCTATCTCAAAGGCGAGCCGACGTTGAAGCCCGCGGATGAAAAGGCCGTGTTGAAGCGCGCCGAGTAGCGTGCCGCCGGCATCTTGCCGGGAGACCAAATTGAATGGAACTGCCGGCCAGACACTGGCAGCACACTGGACGAATGCCCAAGCACACCTGGATCATTGCGACGATTCTCTCCGCCCTCGTCATCGTGGGTGTGATCGGCTTCTCCGCGTGGCAGAAGAGCGGGGAGATCGACAAGTTGCGCGAGGAATTGCGCGCGGCGCAGACCGCGGCGAACGCGGCGCACAAGCAAACCGGCGGGCTGGCTGAGGAACTCGCCGCGAGCCGCGAACAGATGGCGCAACTCCAGCGCGAACGCGAGGCGGCGGCGCAGCAGCAATCCGCGCTCGAATCCAAGGACATCACCATCTCCGAACTCCAGGGCAAGCTGACCGTCAACATCGTGGACCGCGTGCTCTTCGATTCCGGCGAGACCGAGCTGCGCGCCGAGGGCCGGCAGGTCCTGCTCAAGGTGGCGGGCATTCTTGCGCAACATCCCCAGCGGCAGATCCACGTCATCGGCCATACCGACAACGTGCCGATCCGGCGGAAGTTTCCGAGCAACTGGGAACTCTCCTGCGCGCGCGCCACGGCCGCGGTGCGCTTCTTGCAGGAGCAGGCGGGCGTCGATCCGCGCCGGCTCGGTGCGCTCGGCTACGGCGAGTTTCATCCCATTGCCGACAACTCGACGCCCGAAGGCCGCGCGAAGAACCGCCGCATCGCGATTGTGGTGTTGCCCGAGGAACTCGCGCCGACGGATGTGCGGCCGGCCGCTGCACCGCTCCCCCCGCCATGAGCACGGAGTTTCCTGACGTGACTCTCGAACTGATCAAGGCCGATCTCCGCGCCGGCCGGAAGATTGCCGCCATCAAACATCTGAAAGAAGGAGTCCCCGGGATTGGACTGGCGGAAGCCAAGGCTGCGATTGAAAACCTCCATGCCGAACTGCACGCGAAAGAGCCGAACGCCTATCCCGCCCCAGCGGCAGGCGGCAAAGGCTGCTTTGTTGTGCTGGTGCTGCTGATCGTGGGCGCCGCTGTTTTTGGGCTGCTCGTACGGCGCTAGCGAGCTAACGAAAAGCTGACACTCGCGCTAACTCAGAAACTGATCCTCCGCTTCTCCGGAGCGGCCTGTTGCCGATAGAGGACGGCGACGTTGCCGATGATCCAGACGAGGTGGCTGGCGGTTTTCACGGCGAGTTGCGGGGCGAGGTCGTGCTTGGCGTCCTTGTGCTCGGCGAATTTCACCTTCACCAACTCGTGGCGGCCGAGTTCGATGTCGAGGCTGGCGAGGAACGCCTCGCTCAAGCCGGCTTTGCCGACGTGGAGAGACGCGTCGAGTTTCTGGGAGAGTGCCTTGAGCCGGCGCTTCTGCGGATTGGTGAGCGGTTCCAAACGAAGGAAGTTCAGCGCAGCGGGCCGCCGATGCCGAGGACGGGGTTGCTGACCTTGCGGAAATCCTTCGACTCGGCGCGGGTGCGAACGTGCATCTTGTCGAGCAGCTTGCGGCCCTCGAACTCGCCCTGGAGCAGGCTCTGCAACCACACGCCCTCGGCCACGCGCGTCTTCTCGTAGGAAAAATCCACGCGCTTGAGCGTGCCGATCAATCCGGCCCAAAAGCTGACCTCCTCGTCGAGGTGGATGTCGGTCTTGGCGATCTCGTAATCCGCGGTGTCGATCCAC
Organism: Verrucomicrobiia bacterium; assembly: GCA_036522715.1. Classification (GTDB taxonomy): domain Bacteria; phylum Verrucomicrobiota; class Verrucomicrobiia; order Limisphaerales; family JACQFS01; genus DATDFH01. Next base: position 1,877 of record DATDFH010000500.1, on the reverse strand, counting down.
GCCTTGCCGGAGAGGTGGTTGATGAGGCGGTCGGCGAGTTGATTGATGGGCAGCTTGCCGTTGCGCGGCCGGAAGCTGACGACGTACGCCGGCCGGCCGTTGATGGCCTCGGTGCCGACCAGTTTCAGTTCAAAACGCGAGACGACGTCGCTGTTGAGGTAGTGCTCGTAGCTGTCTTCCCGCTGTTTGTTTTTCTGCTGGGTGATTTTCTGGCGGGCCTTGATCTCGGCATCGCGCTGGCGCTGGAGTTCGGCGCCCGCGAGGTCCTTGCCATTGATGCGGATGCGTTGGATGTAGGAGGTGTCGCCCTGGGTGAGCACGTCCTTTTCCTTGCGCTCCTTGACCTTGCCCTTGGTGTCGAGGTCCTCGGTGACGATGGATTTCTGGAACGCGTAGGCGTCACGCACGGCGTTCTTTTCGGAAAGCGCGGCGCGGGCGAGGGCGCGCTTGACGATCTGTTCGGCGCTCAGAGCGGGCGCGGCGGTGGCGGCTTCGGCGCGCGAAATGGCGGAGAGCAACAAACTCGCAGTCACCAAAACCGCGCAAGTTGATCGCACCACGTCAGGCATACAGGAGGAGTAAGCCAGAGTTTCCTGCCGGGCGCAAGCGGCGCCCGTGTGACGCGCAAGGGCAGGGGTTACGCGGCCGGCGGCGGAGCAGGAGCAGGCTCGACCGGCGGTTCGGTTCCACCGTTCGGTTCGTCGCCCGTTTCCTCGCTGATGACGGGAGCAATGGCCTGGAGTTTGTCGTTGGCGTCGAGATTCACCAGCTTCACACCCATCGTATTGCGGCCGGCTTCGCGGACGCCCGCCACACCGATGCGCACCATCTGGCCGCCGGTGGTGATGAGCATGATCTCGTCGGCATCGCGCACGGTCAGCGCGCCCACCACGGCGCCGGTCTTGTCGCCGGTCTTCATGGTGATGATGCCCTTGCCGCCGCGGGACTGGAGGCGGTACTCGCCGAAGTCGGTGCGTTTGCCGATGGCGTTCTCGCCGGCAACCAGGAGCGTGGCATCCTGAACGACGATGGCCGCGCCTACAACCGCGTCGCCCTTTTCGAGCGTGATGCCCTTCACGCCGCCCGCGGGGCGGCCCATCGAGCGCACGTCGTCCTCGGCGAAACGGATGCTCATGCCGTCGCGGGTGATGAGCACGACTTCGTTCTGGCCGGTGGTGAGTTTAACGTCGATGAGCGTGTCGCCCTGTTCGATGCTGATGGCGATAATGCCGCCCTTGCGGACGTTGGCGAAATCCTCGAGGGCGGTCTTCTTCACCGTGCCAAGTTGAGTGGCGAAGAACAGGAAGCCGGGCTGCTGCCAGGTCTGATCTTCCTTCTCCGGGCCGGTCTTGGACGGAATGCGGATCATCGCGGCGATGGTTTCGCCGGTCTTGAGTTCGAGGAGGTTGGCGATGCTTCGGCCCTTGGCGGCGCGGCCCATGTCGGGAATCTCGTGGACGCGCTCGACGTACACACGGCCGGTGTTCGTGAAGAACATCAGGTAGTCGTGCGTGCTTGCGGTGAAAAGGTGCTCGATGAAATCGGCCTCCTCGGGCGTGTCGCTTTCACGCGTGGCCATGCCAATGACGCCCTTGCCGCCGCGGCGTTGGGCGCGGTACGAGGAGATGTTCGTGCGCTTGATGAGGCCCTTGTGCGTGAGAGTGATGATGACGCCCTCGTTGGCAATGAGGTCTTCGATCGCAATTTCGCCTTCGTCCGGAATGATCTCGGTCTTGCGCGGTGTCGCGTGCTTCTCCTTGATCACCTGCAATTCCTGCTTAATGATCGCCATCACGCGCGATTCCTTGGCGAGGATATCGAGGAGATCCTTGATCACTTCGAGCAGCGCCTTGTACTCCTTTTCGACCTTGTCGATT
>DATDFH010000499.1:0-15237 GCA_036522715.1 Verrucomicrobiia bacterium | reverse complement strand
GACGGCATCGTCTCCAATGGCGCGAACGTCGGCTCGTTCACCAAGTACGGCGCCGGCACGGTCGTGTTCAGCAACGCGGCGAACAACTTTGGCGGCGACGTCGTTGTGAACGGCGGCGTTGTTCAGGGTGGTGGTATCTTCAGCAACTCCACGCCATTTGGGACCAACGCGAACAGCATCACCCTGAACGCCGGCACGTTGAACCTGCGCTCGTTCACCAACGCGTCACTCGGGCCGGGCCTCGGTTACCATGTCGTCGTCGCCAGCAACGCCACCATCAACGTTGATCGCTCGCACACCAACTTCACCGCCCAGACCATCAGCATCGGCAAGCTCGACATCAACAACGTCCGCGCCACGGTCACGGGCGGCAACAGTTATCGCTTCACCGCCAATGACACGACCACGATCAGCAAGCGAGTGATCCTGGCGCTCAACGGCGCGCAACTGACCATGGCCGGCCGGCTCGTGGAGTCGGTTCCCGGTTCGGTGCTGATCAAGGAGGGCCAGTCCAACCTCTTCTACACCTCGCTCCTGAGCGCCACCCACACCGGCGGCACCATCATCACCAACGGCTCGACCACGGGCACGGGCATGTTCTGGCGGCCGGTGAATGGGGCCGTGAGCAACGCCGGTGCTTACGTTGGGTTCTACAGTTTCGGCTCCGCCCCGATCACGCTCGACGGCAATGCGACCTTCGGGTTCCAGCCGAACGTGGCGAGCAATTACACCTTCACCACGCCGTTCATCATCGCCGACAGAGTGCAGGGCGGCGGTGTCACCAATGACGGTGGTGGCACGATCAATGACTCCGCGGTCGCCTCGACGCCGGTCGTCACCAACACCGGCGCGATCACCCTCTCTGGCACGCTCCGCCTCTCGCACAGCGGCTCGGTGAGCAACATGATTCTGGCGGGCCCGATTACCATCACCGGCGCCGACCGCGAAATCACCATCCTCGCCCGCGGTGCGGCCGGCAACGACCACGTGCTCATCTCCGGCAACATCACCAACGACGGCACACCGCGGAACCTGACGCTGCGCGGCAATGCGTTTGGCGCCGTCGAACTGAGTGGAAGCAATTCCAACGTCAGCAACATGTATCTCGCGCCGTCCTACGTCGGCAACATGGGCCGCGTGCGCTTCCTCACCTCGAACTCGGTGCCCTTGGGCACGGTCACGGTCGAAACAGGCGTTGCGGTGGCGATCGGTTTCAATACGACGAACTTCAACGGCAACCTCACCAACGGCATCAGCGGATTGAACACCAAGTTCATCTTCAAACCTGAATCCATACTGGCGTTGGAAGGCACGAGACCGCAGGTTTCAATCCCCATCGACCTCAGCCCCGCCGGCCTCAACGCCGACGTCCGCCTGGCCGCGTTGGAAGGCGCGGTTTACAGCATCAACAATCCCGTCATTCCGTTCGCCAATGTTTACCGGCTCGGCGGTGGAAACGCGGTCCTCACGATGTCCGGCACCAACCAGCTCACCGGTGCCAACAGCCTGAGTGTGAACCCGAATCCGTTCATGTTCCCGATCCTGGGCACGATTGCCGGCACGGTGGATTTCAATGCGACGGTGGCCAGCAACGGCAACAACACCTATACCGGCGGCACAGTCGTCAATGCCGGCACCCTGAACATCCGCAGCGGCCGCAACATGACGCCGCTGGGCACTGGACCGATCGATGTCTATGGAACATTTCAGGCGTTGGGCGTCGGCTCACTCGCGGGGCCAGACGGCCTGACCAATAACAACGTCCTGCGCCTCCAGCCCGCCGCGACATTGGTCTTGGGCGAAACCGGTTCATTCACCAACCCGCAGACGAACCGTTTCGGTGACAACGTCGGACTCACCTTGAACTCGGCCCGGCTCAATCTCGTTGGCCGCAACATCTCGAACGCGCAGAACAGTGAACTCATCGGGGACCTGACCTATGCGCTGGGCAGCCGCGTGAATGTCAACAACTCGACCGTGACCCAAGCGGTCACCTACCTGACCGTCAACAACCTGATTCGCTCCGGCAACGGCACGCTCGAATTGATTCGCACCGCCAGCAACGTCACGAACGACAACTCCTTCGGCGCCAGCAGCCGCCTGATTTCCACCATCGTTCCGCCGCCGGTCAACGGGATGCTCGCGCCGAACATCGTCGCCTTCAACGACGTGGCCAACAACAGCAGCTTCGTCACTTACAATACGAACGTGGTCGGCGGTTTCGCGGTGGGCATCGTCAATGCGGCCTTCACCAGTACCAGCCTCTCCAACAGCACCGGCACCGACATTGTGGATTTGTCGAGTCAGCCCACGAACCTCACCATCCTCGACGCGCCGGCGACGGCGTGGGCGCTGCGCTCTGTCACCAACGGCATCCGCGGCAATGTGGACGTGACGCTCGGCAGCGGCGGTTTGATCATCGGCAACACGAGCAACGACGTGCGGTTTGTCGCCGGCAGCCTGGCATCGCCGATCGAGCTTTCCATCTTCAACTCGGCCAGCACCACGGTGATGAGCAACGACTTCATCGCGGCGGGCATCACCAAGTTCGGCCCCGGCACGATGACGCTCCTGAACAACCGCGTTTACTCGAACGGCTGGAACCTCAACTGGGGCACGCTCAACGTCAGCAGCAGCAACGCGCTCGGCACCCAGGTGGCCGGCAATTTCGTCAACCTCAACAACGGCCAGAACACCGTCAACCTGACCTACAATCAGAGCGCGGACGGCGTGGTGTACACCTCCGGCCCGATCACCAGCAAGGACAACAACATCATTGCCGTCTCCACGGGCGCTGCCGGCCGCACGCAGACGATCGCCCCGATGGGCCTGACGCTGGATCGCATCAACAACGGTCCGCTCGGTTCGCGCCTGCTGGTCCAGATGAACCAGGACCGCACCCTCGCCCGTATCGGCGGCGACCTGACGCTCAATTCGGATGCTTACCTCGACACGGCCTCGACATTGGCCGGTCGCATCTCCGGCTCGAGCAACCGGCTTGACGTCGCGGGCAATCTGGTCGGCAGCGGAAAGACGTTGACGAAACTCGGCATCGCCAGCTTGGGCCTGACGAATGACAACTCGGCCACATGGACGGGCGGCACCATCAATGTAAACTTCGGCGCGCTGCATGCCGGCGGCAACAAGGCATTCGGCGACGCGGCGTCGGTGGTGAACATCCGCAGCAATGCAGTGCTGCAACTGGCCAACTCGGTGGTCAACTTCACGCCGCTGGCCACGGTCAATCAGGCGGATGGTTCGGTCGAACGCTGGCTGGGCCAGTTCAACCGTTTCAACACCACCACCAACGCCGAGACGTTCAGTGTTCCCGCCAGCCGCATCGTGCAGGTCGCCGACAACATGCTGACGGCGACGAACAAGACCATCCGGTTGCAGGCTGGCGCGACGCTGGAAGGCTACCAGTTCATCGACGACTCGCGTGGCAACAGCATCACCCTCGGGCTGCCGACGAGCATTGACCTGGCGAGCAACGCAAAGATCGGCCAGAGCGGCGTGGACATCGGTCGCGCGGCCACGGCGTTCATCGTCAACTCTCGCATCGGCTCATCGGCTGCCGGTGGCGGCGCGTCGCTGACCAAGATCGGGCTGGACACGCTGGTGCTCACGGCGAGCAACACTTTTGGCGGCGGGCTGAACCTTACTCGCGGCACCGTGCTGGTGGGAAACGGGATCATCGGGACGAACGCGACTGCTGCGGCGCTTTTTACCAACGGCTTCGCCACCGGCACGGGCGACACAGTGGTCTATCCGCAGGCGATGCTCGGCGGCACCAACGGCGCCGTCGGCGGCAATCTGACCGTGCAATCCGGCGGCACGCTGATGGGCGGCATCCAGGGCACCGTCGGCACCAACGCGGTGGCGGCCAACCTGACTTTCGCGGTCGGGTCGATCTTCGACATCGACATCAATGCGACCAACCAGTTTGACGAGTGGATTGCGTTTGGCGACGTGAACCTGGGCGGGGTGGCGCTGACGCTGCGCGTGGGGGCCTCGATTCCGAACACGGCCACCAACGTGTTCGTGCTCATCGACAACCGCGGCCCCAATCCCGTGAGCGGGAGCTTCGCCGGCTTGGCCGACGGGTCCTTCATCAGCTTTCCGGGCGGCACGAGCGACAGCGTGAACTCGGGCTTCTTCCAGTTGCACGTCAACGACCCGCTCTTCGGCAGCGGCTCCAATGATGTCGTGTTGACGGTGGCGCCGCCGCCCCAAGCGCTACTGGCCGTCAGCGGCCTGCCGAGCAATGGAGTCTTCACCGCCACGATTAACGGCGGCAGCGGACGCACCTTCAGCATTCAGGCTTCGACCAATCTTCAGACCTGGGTGGCGCTGACGAATGTTTTCAACGCAACCGGCACTGTGCAGTTCAGCGACCCTGACGTGACCAACTATCCCCAGCGATTTTACCGGACCGTGTGGGTGCCCTGATCGTTTCCTCGATGCGTCGCGCCGCCGGTGGTGACGGTGGTCTCGCCCCGATTTGGTAGACAGAGCGTGAGTGGAGTCTTCCTGTCGATGACGTGCGACTTGCGAGGAGGCTCGAGTGCGGTAGGTCGTCCGCGCAGTCTTTTTTCTGGGAGGCTCGATCGTAGTCGACGGGAATTTTCGCACAAGTGCGAGCGCGCATCGGTGGAGATGCGTGCGCAAAAATTGGGAGAATGCCCAGTTTCACTGAAGTTCACGCGTTTCCGTTCGTCCGGCCCGATTCGTTTCCGTCCTCCTGCCAGCAACGTCCGACACAAAGTTGGACAACTTGTTCAAAAAGTGGACAAAAATTTGTTGACGCCACACGGGGTTTCTAATTAAAAAGTGCAAGTCGTCTGATGAACCAAAAACCCAAGCCTACCTCGTCTATGACCCCGACGAACCCCTCCGTCTTCCGCCGCGCCGTGTGCGCCGCGGTTGTCGCCACCGCCATCGTTCTGCCCGCCACCCGCTCCGTCGCTCAAACGACGAACGATTGGAATGGCACCAACAGTGGAAATTGGTCTGACCCGCTGAACTGGGTCGTGCAGCCAACTCCTGGCCTGCTTGACACCAACATCCTGCGCTTTTTCGGCAACACGAATTATTTTTCAACGAATGATTTCGCCACCCCGCCGTATCAGTTGCACCAACTGTACTTCAGCAATTCCGGCGCGGCGAGTAACGGCAACACGGTGACCCTCTCGGGCAACCAGCTCTCGTTTTATGCGAACGGCGCGACCAGCCCCGGCATCTCGAACTTCGGCGCTTCGTTCGTGGTCATCAACAATGACATTGCCATCACCGCGACCAACCTGAATTTGGGCGGCACAAACGGGAGCCGCGTCACCCTCAACGGCGTCATCAGCGGCGCCGCCAGCCTGACCAAGGCGGGCACTTTGACCAACGTTCTGACGACGCAGAATCTTTACACCGGCGACACGATCGTCCAGGCGGGAATGCTCCAGGGTAACATCACCAACAACAACTCGACGGTCTTCGGCAATGGCGGCGTCCTCCGGTTGGTCGGGGGGTCGCTCGCGCTGCGCAGTGATCTGACGAACCTCGTTGTTGGCCCGGGCAGCGGCTACAATGTTGTCCAGGGATCAGGCTCCACCGGCGTCGTCAACGTTGACCGACTCACTGTTGGATTGAGCACCAACAACATCTACCGCCTGAATACTTTGGACATCAGCAATGCCCAGTTTGGCGTAACCGGTGCCAATGGCGCTTCGGTCGTTATCGGTGGCTTGACATCGATGCGCGGAACCGCCGCGGTCTTCAACGTCACTGCCGGGTCGCTCTCGCTCGAAGGTGGAATCAGCGACGGAGGCACCGGCGTTGCCTTCCGGAAGATCGGTGGTGGCCGCCTGTTCCTGACCAATCAGGCCATCCTCGGCTCCACCGCTTACGGCGGTCAGACGTTTCTCGACGCGGGGCAGGTCCGCGTGGTGGTAACGAACAACAATCATTCGCCGCTGCCGGCGAGCACGATCGTGCTGCGCGGCGGTTCGCTGGAGATCCGCACGACCAACACCCCGGGAACCAGCATCATTGCCGGGCCCGGCGCTGGCTATAATTTCACTGTGGCTGCCAATGGTTCCACGCTTGATGCCGACCGCATCTTCAACAGCGGTGGCACCAACACGATTTTCGTCAACAACATCACCTTCACGAGCAACACCTTCGGCTTCGGGGTGGCGACGACCAACACGGTCCCCGCCACCAACCTCACGTTCAACACCGCTACTGGTGATACATTGAGCGTCGCGGGAACCGTCACCGTGTTGAGCAATGCTTTGATCACAGTTCCCGCCGGCACTGCTTCGTTGGACGGTGCGATTTCGGGCGGATCCGGGTTCTATTTGAAGAAGGCGGGCGCGGGCCGTCTTGCTCTGACCAACGGTGCGGCCAACTCGTTCACGGGCGATACGGTGATCGATGCGGGCCAGTTGCAGGTGTCCCTGAGCACCACCAATCAGAATGCGCTGGGTGCCTCTGGCAACGTGCTCTTGCGCGGTGGTGCACTGGAAATCCGGACGACCAACACCATGATCGCCGGCCCGGGTTCGGGATACAACTTCACCGTCCAGAGCAACGGATCCACGATCAATTCCGACCGCATCTTCAATACGGGCGGAACCAACACCGTCAGCGTTAACAACATCACGTTCATCGCCAACACCAACACGGGTGGCGCGACGAACCTGACGTTTACAACGGGCAACGGCAACACCATCCGCGTGGCGGGCACCATGACGATGTTTAACAACACCCTCCTCACGGTTGGCAGCAACACCGTCCTTGACGGACTGGTCACTGACAGCGGTAGCGGGTTCTATCTCCGAAAATTCGGCGTCGGTCGGCTCTTCATCACCAACAGCGAGGTCTTAAGCAATGGGTGGGCGGGTGGAACGGTGATCGACCAGGGCCAGTTGCAGGTGCTCGCGACTTCCAACAACCCGGCCAACCTCGGTCCCGGAAACCTGACGATGCGCGGCGGCACGCTCGAAATCCGCGCCAGCAACAACTTGGTCTTCGGTCCCGGTGCTGCTGGCTACAGCGTCACGCTGGTTTCCAATTCCACGATCAACGTGGACCGCTTCGACACGACGTCATCGGGTAACACGATCGACATGAACGCCTTGGTGATCGCCGGCAATACCAACGGCAGCGGCACGAACCTCACCGTCTCCGGTGCCAACACGTACTCCCTGCGCTTTACCGGGCCTGTTACCCTAGCCGGCACGAATGGCTCTCTCACTCCCACCACCAACCTGATCATCAACGGTCTGATCAGTGAGACGGGCGGGGCACAGAGCCTGAACAAAGCCGGTGCTGGCCGTTTGTTCCTCACCAACGGCGTCGATCACCTCTACACCGGTGGCACCTTCATCAGCGCCGGTCCGTTGCAGGTGAACATGTTCACCAACAACGCCACTACGCTCGGGTCAGGGCCGCTTACCCTCCGCGGTGGCACACTCGAACTTCGGGCGGATACCAACTTAACCTTCGGGGCTGGCCTTGGCTATTCTCCCACGATCCTGACCAGTTCGACCATCGACGTGAACCGGATCACGACCAATGCCGTCGGCAACACGATCTTTGTCGACTCGATCAATATTTCGAGCGCGGTCACCAACACGACATCTCTGACGGTCAACGGTGGCAACGGGTTTACCCTCGCGGTAAGGCCCGGCGGGACGGTCAGCGGGCCCGGGGGCTGGGTGCTCCCGACGGTGGGAGTGGGTGTTGTTTCGAACAACAATGCCGGCGCCAATGGCCCGATCAACCTTCTCGGCGGCGGTTTCCTGCTCTTCACCAACGATTACAAATTCTACGGTGACAACGTGATCAGTGGCACCCGCTTTGATGGCGGAGTCACTTTCGATGGCCCCGTTTCGATCACGAATGCCAGCGGCACGATTTTCTTTGACGGGATCGTGTCCAACGGTGCGGCGACCGGCTCGTTCACCAAAGGTGGCGCGGGCACCGTGGTGTTTAGCAACGCCGCGAACAGCTTCGGTGGTGATGTGACCTTGAACGGTGGAACCCTCCAAGGCGTGGGCACCGTCAGCAACTCCACGCCGCTTGGGGTCAACCCGTCAAGCATCTACGTCAATGCCGGCACGCTGCAACTGCGCTCGGCCACCAATGCCTCGATGGGGCCCGGCCTCGGCTACCACGTGATCGTAGCCAGCAACGCGACCATCAATGTTGACCGCTCTGGTGTTACGAATTTCGGAGGTCTCAATGCGGCCCAGACCATCAGCATCGGCAAGCTCGACGTCAACAACTCGCGCGCCACCGTCACGGGTGGCAACAGCTATCGCTTCCAGGCCAATGACACGACCACGATCAGCAATCGCGCGTTCCTCGCCCTTACCAGCGCGCAGCTCACCATGGCCGGCCAACTCGTGGAATCGGTTCCGAATTCCGTGCTGATCCGCGAAGGCGGTTCGAATCTGTTCTACACCTCGAGCCTGAGCCCGACGCACACCGGTGGCACCGTCATCACCAACGGCAATGCGGTGGCGGGCACAGGCTACTTCTGGCGTCCTATCAACGCCGCGGTCAGCAATGCAGGCGCCTATGTCGGATTCTATCAATTCGGCTCTGGCGCAATCACGCTGGACGGTAACGCCACCTTCGGGTTCCAGCCGAACGTTGCCAGCAACTATACCTTTACAACTCCGTTTATCATCGCGGACAAAGTAAGTGCGGGCGGGCTTGTGGGCGACGGTGGTGGCACCATCAACGATACCTCGGTGAACGGGGCGGCGATCGTGACAAATTCCGGTGCGATTACGCTGAGCGGCACAATGCGTGTTACCCATGGTAACAGTGTGTCCAATGCCCAGTTCACCGGTCCGATTACGATCACGGGAGCAGACCGTGAAATCACCGTGAACAACAATGGCTTGGCTGGCAACAGCCGTGTGATCATCTCTGGCAACATTGGGAGCGACGCGTCGACCCGTAACCTCACGCTGCGCGGGAACACTTACGGCAGGCTCGAACTCAGCGGCAATAACGCGGGTGTCGGGAACATCGATCTCGCACCGGCTTATGTCAGCACCAACGGCGGCGTCCGGTTCCTGAATACCCAGTCATTGCCGGGCGGGACGGTGACGGTGGAGTCGGGTGTTTCGGTCGGGATCGGCTTCCCGGTAACGAGTCCCTTGCTGACTTCAAAATTTATCTTCAAGCCGGATTCTCTGGTTGCTTTGGAAGGCAGCAAAGCCGCCCCCTCGGTGACGCTCGACCTTAGCGCAACCGGTCTGAATGCCGACATCCGGATTGGTGCGCTTGACAGCGTCAACTACAGCCTCACGAATGCGATCACGCCGTTCGCTAATGTCTTCAAGCTCGGTGGTGGAGGCGGCACGCTGACCCTGGCGGGCACCAACCAGTTGACCGGTGCGGGCAATAGTCTTAGCGTCGGCTCGCATCCGTATCTGACTCCGCTCGCTCCGAACATGCCGGGCACGTTGGATCTCAGTACGCCTAATGTCGTAAACTTCACCAGCAATACCTTTGGTGGTGGCACGGTGGTAAATCTGCTTAACACCCTTAACATCCGCAGCGGTCGCACGAACACGCCCCTTGGCGCAGGCGCAATTGATGTTTACGGAACGTTGCAGGCCATTGCGGGTGCGAGCAATCTTAACTATGGCTCGTTGGCCGGCCCGGATGGCTTGACCAACAACAACGTCGTCCGGCTCCAACCCGCCAGCACGTTGGTGCTGGGTGATACGGGATCATTCACTGGGCCGGGGGGAACCAACCGTTACGGTGACAACGAAGCTGTGACCCTCAATGCGGCGCGCCTCAACCTCGTTGGCCGTAATCTCGGGGTACTCGGCACCGCAGGTTCGACCAACACCGAGACCATCGGCGCGCTCAACTACGCTTTGGGCAGCCGCCTCAACATCCAGGCCGCCGCCGCCGCGAACACCAACAACGCGACGTTCCTTACCGTGGCCAGCCTGAATCGCGTCGGTACCGGAACTCTGCAACTTCTCAGGAATGCCAGTTCAGCCACTAACGACACTTCCTTCGGAGCCCAGAGCCGCGTGATTTCGACGGCGGGGGCGGGGACGGTGGTCAACGGCATGATCTCACCTCACATCTATAATGAGACCGACAATAGCTTCGTGACCTATGTGTCCACGCCTGATGCGAGTGGTTTCGCTCTCGGCATCACCAACGCCACCTTTACGGGCGGTACCGACTTCTCGGGAACTGGTGGGACCACCATCTATGACCTCCAGGGTGGCGGCTCGAACGTCACAGTGCTGTCTGCCCCGCAATCGGTCTATGCACTGCGCACGATCTCGAATGCGATCCGTGGCGGCCAGGATGTTACCATCGGCAGCGGCGGCTTCAGCGCCGGCAACGTGGCCGTGGCGCACGACGCGCGCTTCATCTTCGGATCGTTGGCCACTCCGAGTGAAGGTCTGCTCTATGTGAACGGCAATACCGCGACCTTCAGCAACGACTTCGTCGCAAGCCGCATCACGAAGTTCGGTCCGGGAGCGATCTCGCTCGCCAATTCCAACCGCACCTATGCCAACGGTTGGGATATCAACTGGGGCACCGTGAACGTCCTGAACACCAACGGCCTCGGCCCGGCGGTGGCGGGCAACAGTGTCGTGCTCGGCAACGGCCAGAATACCGTGGTGCTGCAGTACAACCAGAACATCAACGGCACCTTCAACTCCGGCCCGATCACGAGTTATGACCGCAACACCATCGGCTTCACGCTGGGCGCGGCCAGCCGTGTCCAGACGATTGCACCGATGGGCCTGACCCTCGACACGATCGCCAGCGGCCCAGTCGGTTCCTATCTCCGGGTCACGATGGACCAGACCCTTGGCCGGGCGATCGTTGGCGGTGCCACCACCCTGGCGAAAGACTCCTTCCTCGACATCGCCTCCACCGGCCAGACCACCGGACCCAGCAACCGGTTCGAGCTGGGTGGCGGCCTGGTCGGGACCGGAAAATCTCTGACAAAGATCGGCAATGGTGCCTTGGGCCTCACTGGTGACAACAGTGGCACTTGGATCGGCGGCCGCATCACCAACATGTCCGGCACCCTGCATGTTGGCGACAACGGTGCTTTGGGTGATGCGACCTCAAGCGCCCTGATCAAGAGCAATTCGGTACTCCAGTTGAGCTCATCGCTGGTCAATTACATTTCGACCGCCCCGGTGACCCAGGAGAAGGGATCCGCGGAACGCTGGCTCGGTGCCTTCAACCGGTTCAGCGCCGATGCTACAGCGCAATCGTTTACCATTCCCGACGCGACCTTGCTGCAGGTTTCGACCGACATGTCTCTGGTGTCGAACAAGACGATCCGGCTGGGCAATGGTTCCGGACTCGAGGGCTATCAGTTTACTGATGACGCTCGTGGCAACAGCATCACGCTTGGCCGGCTTGTGACCGTTGAACTGGCGGGCAGCAACACCAAGATCGGCCAGAGCGGCGTGGATTACGGTCGCGTTGGAACGCAGTTCAACGTGCTGGGTAACGTCACCGAGTCGGGTGGCTCCCGGTCGTTGACCAAGGTCGGCCTCGATATCCTCAATCTGGCCGGGAACAATACCTTCTCCGGCGGCCTTAACGTCAACCGCGGCATCGTATTGCTGGGCAACAATACCGCCACCAACAGCGGTGTTTCGACCAACGGTTTCTCCTCGGGCACCGGTCCGGTGGTGGTCAATACACAGGGCATGCTCGGTGGCACCAACGGCGCCATTGGCGGGACTCTGACAGTCGCGTCGGGTGGCGTGCTGATGCCCGGCCTTCAAGGGACCTCGGCGTCGATGCTCGCGAACAACGGCCTTACGCTTCAGGGCGGTTCGATCCTCGACATGGATATCACCACCTTGACCAATAACGACACCATGTTCGTCACCGGCACCGTGGACATCCAGAGCGGTGCGAAGTTGAACCTGCGGTTGGGCGTCACCGTGCCGAGCACGGCGACCAATGTCTTCGTCCTCATTAGCAACGACGGCACGGATCCGGTGACGGGAAGCTTCGCCGGACTCGTTGACAACTCGCTCTTCGGCGGCCTGCCCGAGGGTGCGACGATCTTGTTCCGCGGCAATGATTCTGACAGTACGTTCTCCGGCTTGTTCGCCATCAGCTACGTGGGCGGCGACGGTAACGACGTCGTGCTGACTGTGGTGCCCGAGCCGGGTCAGGTGGCGCTGATGGTCCTCGGTGGCGCGCTCGTCGGCTGGCAGGTCATTCGCCGCCGCCGCCAGTCCTGAGCGGTTGATCAGACATTCACGAAGCGGCCGGGCAACACCCGGCCGCTTACGTTTTCAAGAAAGCTCAAACGGACGGCTGGATTACGAGCTTTCCCCTGACTTCGCGGCGGCGCAGCAGGTGGTAGGCATGTTCGACTCCCGCCAGAGGCAGGCAAGAGTTGATGACCGGCTTGAGCAATCCTTTGGCGGCCCAGTCCAGCGTCCGTAAAAGATCCGCGCGGTTGCGGCCGTAGCTGCCAATCAACCGCTGTTGCTTGACGAAAACCGACCACAGATTAATCACGACTTCACGTCCCGTCGTCGCGCCGCAGGTGACGACAGTTCCGCCCCGGGCAAGACAGTGCAGCGCCTGTTGGAGGACATCTCCGCCGACATGTTCGACGGCCAGATCAATACCGTGTTTGTCCGTGAGCCGACGGACTTCGGCCGGCCAGCCGGCCGTCGTTGAATCGACGGCGAACTCCGCCCCCAGTTCGCGCGCGAGCTCGCGCTTCGCCTCGGTGCTGCCGGTGGCAATCAGCCGGCCGCCCAAGCCGCATGCAATCTGGATTGCCGCGGAGCCAACGCCGCTCGCACCGCCGATGACCAGCACCCAGTCGCCGGGGCGGACCTCCGCGCGGTTGGTGAGCATGTGCATGGCGGTGCTGCCTGCGAGCGTGAGGGCCGCGGACGTGACGAAGTCCACGCTGCCGGGCAGGCGCGCCAGCGCTGAAGCGGGTGCGGTCACGAACTCCGCGAATCCACCGTCGCGCTGGACACCGAGCAATTCGCCCTTGAGGCACAGCGATTGGTCGCCGCGCTGGCAATACTCGCAGCGCCCGCAAAAGAGATTCGACTGCACGGCCACGCGATCGCCGGTGCGCCACTCCTTGACGCCCGCGCCGCATTCCACGAGCTCTCCGGCAATCTCGCCGCCTGGGATGCGGGGAAGATTGATCTCGACCGGCAGGCCGGCCTCCTCGACCCAGAGATCGAGGCGGTTCAGGCCGCACGCCCGCACGCGCACGACGACCTCGCCGGCAGCCGGCTTGGGATCAGGAACGTCGCCGTGATGAAACCGGCCGGGCGCGCCGTGGGCGATAAGTTGGACGGCCTTCATCGTGCAACTGAACACCCAGCCGGGAAGTGCGACAAGCCGATTGGTGGCCTCCGGGCACAAATGCGTTGCTGCGTTGCAAACCGGGCGCTTTAGTGACCGGCGCAATCGTGAGCGTGCTTTCGTGGACTCTCGCGCTGCTCGTGTTGGTGAGCGTGGCGCTGAACGTGTGGCAGTGGTGGGCCGCGCGCCGTTTCCCCTTGCACCGCCGCATCGCGCAGACGGATTTCGCGCCGGCTGTGACCCTGCTCAAACCGCTCAAGGGCTGTGATGCGGAGACGGAAGAATGCCTGCGAAGCTGGTTCCGACAGGAGTATCCCGGACCAATCCAGATTCTCTTCGCAGTTGCCAGCGCGGATGATCCTGCGGCAGCCGTGGCCAACCGTCTCCTCGCAGAGTTTCCCCAAGCCAGTGCGCGCCTGGCGGTCTGCGGCGAACTGCGCGGCGCCAACGCGAAGGTCGCCAAGCTCGCCCAACTCGCTCGCCACGCGGAACACGATCTTTGGGTGATCAGCGATGCGGATGTGCGGGTGCCGCCTGACTTGATTGTGAACGTCGTCGCGCCGCTGCGCGAACCTGAGGTGGGACTGACGTTTTGCTTCTATCGCCTCGCCAATCCCCGGACGCCCGCGATGCGCTGGGAGGCGGTGGCGATCAACGCGGACTTCTGGAGCCAGGTGCTCCAGGGAAAAAGCGCCCGGGGCCTCGACTTCGCGCTCGGCGCGGTGATGGCGACGCGGCGTGCGGACATGGAGCGCATCGGTGGCTTCGACGCGTTGGCGGATTGCCTTGCAGATGATTACCAACTCGGCCACCGAATCGCGAAGACGGGCCAACGCATCGAAATCTGCCCTGTGGTCGTCGAATGCTGGGATCCGCCGCAGGGCTGGCGAGCCGTGTGGGCGCATCAACTCCGCTGGGCGCGAACCATCCGCGTCTCCATGCCCGTCGGATTTTTTTTCAGCATCCTGGGCAACGCCACGCTCTGGCCGCTGCTCTGCCTCGCAAAGGGATCGGTGTTCATTACGCGGTACTCGTGGATCGAAACGCATCCGCACGAGACCGTGCATACGACCGTGATCGTCAACCTCACGGCGGGCGTGGTCGCCGCCTGCTTGTTGCTGCGGGCCGCGACGGCTCATGACAATCATCGCCGCCTCAGCCCGGCGACGGCCTGCGTGCGAGACCTCTGGTTTGTCTGGCTGAAGGACATTCTCCAGTTCATCGTCTGGGCCGCTGCGTTTGTCGGGAACACCGTCCTCTGGCGCGGCGTGCGTTACCATGTCCGGCGCGACGGGACGGTGGTGCGAATGGATTCAAAATAGCCGCCGGAAAGTTTTCTGTGTTTCTTCTTGGCACCGCGCGCTGCACGCCGTATCACCGCCGCAGTTCTTTGACTCGCGTTGATCGTGAGGTCAGCGCGCGTGACAGCCAGGTGTCAGGGAACCCCGTGAGATTCGGGGACGGTTGCGCCACTGTGTCGGGCTACAAACTCCCAAGGCCACTTTGCCGCGTGCGGCAAGGGAAGGCGGGAGCGAGGGTTGAAGCCCCAAGTCAGGATACCGGTCTGGCTGTGCTCGTCGGCCCCGAAGGATTCGGGGCACTTCTCCGCCAAAGAGAAGGATGAGGCCAGGCTGTCCCGCGTGTGCGGGCGGCAGATGTAAAATGCCTTCATTCTCCATTCGCGGAGTTTGAAGGTTTGTTGTTTCCCCTCCCGGCAACGCTCCTCCGAACTCCGACTGGTCTCGCAATCGCAACCCACTCCCGCTCGATGGGAGCATCGCAGGACCAGTCGCATGAAAATCAAATATCGTCTCATCATTGCCGCGCTCGCCTTCGCGGCCGCCACCGCCCCCGCGCAGAGCGAAACCACTC
>DATDFH010000498.1:0-3957 GCA_036522715.1 Verrucomicrobiia bacterium | reverse complement strand
GCCGGCAAAAGCCAGCGAACACTTCCGTTGCAGACCTTGGTGGATCGCGACGGAGTTTCCAAGACCGCGTTGCGCATCATCATCGAGGAAGCCCTCGCGGCCGGTGTCACTGAGATAGGCGTCGTCATCCAGCCCGGCGATCAGGTGGCGTATCGCGCCGCGGCGGGCACACATGCCAAATGTATTGAGTTTATCGAGCAACCGCAGCCGCTCGGTTACGGCCACGCGGTCTGGTGTGCGAGAGAGTTTGCCGGCGACCAGCCATTCCTGCTGATGGTCGGTGATCATCTCTACGTCAGCCGCGAAACGAAACGTTGCGCGCAGCAGCTCGTCGAAGTGGCCGCGACTCAGAAGTGCGCCGTCTCCGCCGTGCAGGCGACGCACGAGAGCAAGCTTCCTTACTACGGCGCAGTCGGCGGCAAACTCGTCGCCGGCACGAAGGGCCTCTACGAAATCGAAGACGTGCTCGAAAAGCCCACACCCACCGAGGCCGAACAGAAGCTCGACGTGCCCGGCCTGCGTGCGGGCCACTATCTTTGCTTCTTCGGAATGCACGTGCTGACGCCGCAGGTGATGGCGTTGCTCGGCGAAGATGTCAGTCGCGCGGCGGGTCACGGTGGCGTTCAACTCAGCGCGGCGCTCGCGAAAGTCGCCGCGCGGGAGCGCTACCTCGCCTACGAAGTGCAGGGTCGCCGCTACGACATCGGCGCGCGTTACGGTTTGCTGACCGCGCAGCTCGCCCTCGCGCTCGACGGCCAGGATCGCAACGAAGTCCTCAGCGGTCTGGTCGAGCTGCTGGCCACGCGAGCATGACATACCTCGAAGCGCGTCCGCACCTGTCGCGTTTTGTTCAGCCCGAAGAAATCTGGCCAGCGCGTCGCGAACCCTCGTACGAGAGGCGCACTTGAATCACACATGCGGGCATCATCGACTTCCTCATTGCCAAGCCGCGTCGCAGCCCATTAAAGAAGGCACGCAGGCCATTCGCGCCTCGTCTCGATTGCAGAAGGGCCATGGCGTTTCGCCGGAGATTGCCGCGGTGGCACCGCTGCTGCTAGGCGAAGGCGGATCCGAAAGGGATGCGATCGAGTTGACGCGCTCCCTTGGCCAGCAGACCGGCCCATGAAGTTCAACAATTACGAACTCGCCGAGTTCTTCGACGAAATCTTTGGCGAAGACGGACGCCCGCGCGCCCCGGCACGGACGCTGGTGAAGAACATCGAGTGTCTCCCCGAGGGTGAATTGCTCAACCGCCAGCGCGCCGCCGAGCGCGCGCTGATGCAGATGGGCATCACCTTCAACGTCTATGGCGAGAGCGCCGGCACGGAGAAGATTTTCCCCTTCGACCTCGTGCCGCGCATCGTCTCCGCCACCGAATGGGACCGCATCGAGCGCGGACTCAAGCAGCGCATCAAGGCGCTCAACCTGTTCATCGACGACCTCTACCACGGCCAGCGCATCCTTAAGGATGGTGTGCTGCCGAAGGAAATCGTACTCGCCTCGAAGGCGTTTCGCCAGCAATGCAAGGGCTTCGATCCGCCGCGCGGCATCTGGTGCCACGTCACCGGCACCGACTTGGTGCGGCACCGCGACGGGCAGATTTACGTGCTCGAGGACAATCTGCGCTGTCCTTCGGGCGTCTCCTACGTGCTCGAAAACCGGCAACTGATGAAGAGCATGTTCCCGCAACTCTTCGCCGCGTCGAAAATCCGGCCCGTGTCGAACTACCCCGGCAAGCTGCGCGACATGCTCGAATTCCTTGCGCCGGACAACATCCCCGCGCCGCACGTCGTGCTGCTGACGCCGGGTATCTACAACGCCGCTTACTTCGAGCATTCGTTCCTCGCGCAGCAGATGGGCGTCGAACTTGTCGAAGGCCGCGACCTGCTCGTGAATGACGGTTACGTGTGCATGCGCACAACGAAAGGCTTCGAGCGTGTGGACGTGATCTACCGGCGCATCGACGACGATTTCATCGACCCGGAGGTCTTCAATCCCGACTCGATGCTCGGCGTGCCGGGGTTGATGGAAGTTTACAAGGCCGGCCGCGTCGCGCTCGCCAACGCGCCCGGAACCGGCGTCGCCGACGACAAGGTCGTCTATGCCTACGTCCCGCGGATCATCAAATACTACCTCGGCGAGGACATCATCCTGCCCAACGTGCCGACTTACATCTGCGCCGAGGAGAAGGACCTCAACTACGTGCTCGAACACCTCGGCGAACTCGTCGTGAAGGCGGCCAACGAATCCGGCGGCTACGGCATGTTGATCGGCCCGCACTCGACGAAGGAACAGCGCGCCGAGTTCGCCCGGCGCATCCAGGCCGACCCGCGCAATTATATCGCGCAGCCGACGCTCGCCCTCTCGCGCGTGCCAACCATCGTGGAGAATCATTTCGAGGGCCGGCACGTGGACCTCCGGCCGTACATCCTTTACGGCCGCGACATTTTTGTGATGCCCGGCGGACTGACCCGCGTCGCGCTGAAGAAAGGTTCGCTGGTGGTTAACTCCTCACAAGGCGGTGGCAGCAAGGACACGTGGGTCTTGGCCGATTCCGCCGTGCCCGAGGCCGGGAACGATTCGCATCCCGCCGCCAACGCCGCACCCACCTGATGCTCAGCCGCGTCGCCGATTCGATTTACTGGATGAGCCGCTACGTTGAGCGCGCGGAGAACGTCGCGCGCTTCATCCAGGTGAACCTCCAGCTCATGCTCGAAAGCGCCCAGGGCCAGGACCAGCAATGGCTCCCGCTCGTCAACACCACGGGTGACCACGAGGAATTTCAAGAGCGCTTTGGCAAGGCCACGCAGGAGAACGTCATTCAATTCCTGACCTTCGACACGGAGAATCCCAACTCGATCATTTCCTGCCTGCGTGGCGCGCGCGAAAACGCCCGCACCGTCCGCGAAATCATCTCCTCGGAAATGTGGCTGCACCTGAACCGGTTCTACCTGATGGTCAACTCCGCCGCCGCGAACAAAGACCTCGGATCCGCGTACGAATTCTTCAACGAGGTCAAACTCGCCAGCCACCTGTTCACCGGCATCACTGACGCCACCATGACGCACGGCGAGGGCTGGCACTTCGCACGGCTCGCCCGCAAGCTCGAACGCGCCGACAAGACTTCGCGCATCCTCGACGTGAAGTATTTCATCCTGCTGCGCTCGGTCGAAGACGTGGGCACGCCGCTCGATGACATCCAATGGGCCGCTGTGCTGCGTTCGGCGAGCGCGTTCGAGATGTATCGCAAGCGCCTCGGCCGCATTTCGCCCAAGGGCGTGGTCGAGTTCCTCATGCTCGACCGCGACTTTCCACGCGCGATCCATTTCTGTGCGCTGGCGGCTCGCGATTCGCTTCACGCCATCTCCGGCACGCCGCTGGGCACGTTCCGTTTTCCGCCCGAGCGCCTGATCGGCCAGCTTTGCTCCGACCTCTCGTATGCCTCCGTGGACGAGATCGTCCACGAGGGCCTGCACGAATACGTGGACGCGCTCCAAAGCAAGATGAACCAGATCGGCGCCGGCATTCACGAAACGTTTTTCGCGTTCCGCACGGTGCAGGCGCCGAAGAAAACCGTGCGGACGCCGACGCAGTAGCGACCGTTCTCCAACCATGAAACGCATCGCCATTCTCACCGCGGGCGGCGACACACCCGCGCTCAACGCCACCATTCACGGTGCCGTTGTGCGGGCCAACCAGCTCAAGGTCGAAATCGTCGGCCTGATCAAAGGATTCAACAGCCTGTTCAATCCCCGCGTTCCGCACGTTCATCTCAACCCGCTCTACCAGGAGATTCCCGAACTCGATCCAACCAAGGGCGGCACGCTCATCGGCTCGTCGCGCGACTATGTGGACCCGGAGCGGAAGGAGGACCTCGACCTCGTCGTGTCGCGACTCAAGAAGTTGGGCATCGACGGACTGATCTGCGTCGGCGGCGACGGCACGCTCAACGGCCTC
>DATDFH010000497.1:0-4494 GCA_036522715.1 Verrucomicrobiia bacterium | reverse complement strand
GCGTTCGAGGAAGCCGAGTTCCTGCGCAAGCGGCACCTGATGAGAATCGTTGCGTTCGAGGGTGAGGCGGAGAAGTTCACTCAGGCGGACCAACATGCGGTCGGCGACTTCCGGCTTCTCGTGGATGAGCGCGGAAATGGTGTGCAGCGTGTTGAACAGGAAGTGAGGATTGATCTGCATCCGCAGCGCATCGAGGCGCGCCTCGACGAGCTGGGCCTGAAGTTCGGCAGCGCGCCGTTCGCCTTCGCGAAAGTTGCGGTAGGAAACGATCGCGTGATCGGCCACGACGATCATCCAGTAGATGAGGAGGCAGAACTGGCTGTGCCAGACCAGCAGCTTGACGACGAACTTGGGAAACAGCAGAACCGTCCCATCGACCGAGGTCTGGCCATGCATCATGGCGGCATATACGACGACGTAGCTCACCGCCACGACAATCGACCCCGCCGCGTGGAGCGCCAGCCAGCGGCCCAGGCGCCCCTCTTGCAGCGGTTGACGGCGCGCGAACCAGATCACCGCGAGTCCGACCAAGCCCCAGAGTCCCCATTCCTCGATCGAACGGCGGACCGCGAGGGCGAACGGGTAAGGCTTCTCGCCCGACACCTGCGAGGTCGCACGCTCGCTGATGCCCATGAGCACGGCGAGCGTCACGAACCCGAGCCAGATGGCGAACCGACGCCAACCGCACCGCTGGCAAAGTTGTTTGAAGGCGATCATGCCGCTTTCACTGTCGTGGAAGTGCGCGCAACCGGCGCTGCAATCATTGCGGCGCGCGGAGGAACCTTAGCATCCGCTCGGGCGCCGGGCCACGATCAATCGTCCGCGACGGCGTCATCGCCTTGGACTTGCCGGCCGGGACGGCGGCGCGCCCATCGCCATCGCTGATCGCGGCGCCACGATTCGTGGCAGGCGCGGCGACCATCAAATTGGTTCCGGGGTGCGGACCGCAGGCCGGGGGTTCCACCAGCACGAGCAGGCGTTGCGTGTTTTCCGCCGCCACCGCGACGCGACGCGCACCGCCGGAGAAATTCAGAGCTTCGAACGCGAAGTTTCCCAGCGCCGCGACGACCGCCATAGCGAGCGCGCCGTGGACCAGTCCATCGAAACGGTCATTGCCTCGGAAGGTTTCGGCTTGTTTCAGGGCACAGTCTCCGGCGGGTCGAGTGGTTCGCATAAGCGTGGCGGCGTGTTTGGTTCGCCGACGGAACTCCTACGACGGGATCCGTCGCGCCGACACAACTATGGGACGAAGCGCTCGCGGCGCGTGACGAACTGCCCTGGGAACGGGATGGAAACACAGGCGCGAGGACGAGGTCCGCGCGCCGGACGCGATTGCTTACCCTTTGAGGATGCTGAGGAACTGCTTGAGCGCGGGGGAGAAAACTTTGTTCTTCTTCAAGACAGCGGCCAGCGGACGCGCCAAGTCCACGCCTTCGAGCGCCACAGCGACGAGCGTTTGCTTGGAGATTTCCTGCTGCACCGTCGCCGCCGGTATGATCGAGATGCCCGCCTCGATCTCGACCGCGCGCTTGACAGTCTCGATGTTGTCGAACTCCATGACGCTCTGCACCTCGACCATCGCCTCGCGCAAAACCTTGTCGATGGCTTTGCGCGTGGGGATGTCGGGTTCGAAGCTGATGAACTTCTGGCCCGAGAGCGCGGCGAGCTTGACCGACTTGTGCTTCGCCAGCGGATGATGCGGATGGCAGATAAGGACCATCGGCTCCTTGCGCAGCGGGATGACTTCCAGGCGCGCGTCCTTGTTCGGATAGGCGACCAGACCGAGGTCGACGACGTTGCCGAGCACGTCCTCATAAACCTGGTTGGAGCGGCGGTACTCAACGTGGACATGGACGGTCGGGTAGGCCTTGAGGAATTTCTTGAGGTACGGCGGGAGATCGTGCAGGCCGATGCTGTAGATGGTGGAGAGACGGATCGTGCCCGAGACGATGTCCTTGATCTCCTGCAGGCGGCTGTGCAATTCGTCGTAGAGGTTGAGGATGCGCTTGCTGTAGTCGTAGAGGAACTGGCCTTCGCGCGTGAGGCGGAACTTCTTTTTGCTGCGCTCGATGAGGATGGATTTGAAGTTGCGTTCGAGCGCACTGATCTGCTGGCTGACCGCCGACTGGGTGACGCCGTTGATGTGAGCCGACTTGGTGAAGCTCTCCGTCTCGGCCAGGTCGCAATAGACTTTGAGGCTTTCGATTTGCACGGGCTTATTGTGCGACTTGGGTAATTCAAGTCAACTGATGTTCTGCACGACCCAGCAGAGGAATGGGAGGTCTTCAGGGGGCCGCTCCACGTCACACGCACCCGACCTGAAAGCCCGATGGCCTTCCCCGTTCAGTTCGCCTCGCCGCCACCGAACACGTCCTTCACCTTGCGGAGAAGATCCTGCGAGCTGAATGGTTTTGGGAGGAATGCCTTGCGCTCGTTGTGGCCCGGCTGCGTGTAGCCGCTGGTATAAATGATCTTCACCTCGGGCGCGACCCGGCGGGTATGGTCGATCAATTCCTTGCCGGTCATGCCGGGCATCACGAGGTCGGTGATGAGCAAGTCGATCCGCGGCTCGGAACGCTGGAGCCATTCGAGGGCCTTCTGGCCGTTGTTGGCGGTGAAGACGCGGTAGCCATAGGCCGAGAGCACCATCTGGCCCATCGTCAGCAGCAGGTCCTCGTCATCGACGATGAGCACCGTCTTGTCGCCGGTGAGATCTTCGTCCTTGCCCGCGCCGCTCGCGCCGCGGACGAATTTCTGCAGCGCAGGCAGATAGACACGGACCGAGGTCCCCTGCCCGACCGAACTGGAAACAGCCACGAAGCCATTGTGGTTGGTGGCGATGCCATAAACCCAGGCGAGGCCGAGGCCGCGGTGCTTGGGCGCCTGTTTGGTGGTGAAGAACGGCTCAAAGATGCGCGGGAGATTTTCGGGCGTGATACCACCACCGGTGTCCACGATCTCGGCGCAGATGTAACGGCCGGCGGGCAGTTTCGCGCTGACATCCTGGAGCGGCTCGGCGAGATCGAGGTTGCGGGTGCGGACGATGACGCGGCCCTCGGCGGCGATCGCCTCCACGGCGTTGTCGAGGATCTTGATGAAGACCTGCTGCATCTTCGGCCCGTCGAAATTGGCGGAGTAAAGCCGCGGCTCGAACTGCAACGCCCACATGACATTCGTGCCGGAGGACTGGAAAAGCTCGCTCGTCTCGGTGAGCAGTTCGTTGAGGTTGCCCGCCTTCTGGCTGGCCGCGGGCTTCTCCTGCCAACTGAACGCCGCGAGGTCATAGGCAATCTCGGCGGCCTTCTCCGCAGCCTTCTCGATTTCGACGAGCGAACTACGCCACGGATTGCCCGGTTCGATCTTGCTCAAGACCAGCGACGCGTGGCCGAGGATGCCGGTGAGCGTGTTGTTGAAGTCGAGCGCGACGGTGCGGGTGAGTTGCAGCGCGCAATCGAGCTTCTGTTTCAAAGCGACGCCGGACTCCACGGTTTGGGGGCTGGGGGCTGGGGCTGTTGGCCGTGGAGCCGGCGAAGAGGGTGCGGTGGGCGCCGCGGCAGCGGCGTTCGGAACCGGCGGCGCCGCCGGGAGCAATTGGATGAGAAAATATTTCTGCTGGTCGTAGCTCGCCAACGAGATCGCACAGAGAAACTCGGCGGTGGCGCCGCCTTTGAGGAGGAACTTCAGTCCTGCAGCCGGCGTCGGCGTTTGTTCCCAACGCGCGAGAAACTGCTCCGCCTTGTGCGCGTTGTCCGGCGCCCAAATCGCGCTCAACAGGGCCGTCTCGCCGGACACCGTCGCGCCAAACGCGCTCACAGCGGCGGCATTGGCGTGGCGGATGGCACCCGTGTTCTCCACGAGCAACGCCGGCCAGCCGGCGCTCTCCAGTGCACCAAAAAATTCTGAGGTCAGCGTGTTCACGCTCGATGCGATCCGTTACCGATTGCGCCGCGCCCGCGGTTTGCGGCTGGCTTCTTCCAGCCGGAATCCTTTGGGCAGCAACTCGCGCACGGCGAATCGGCGCACCGTGGCGGGTTTTCGGCTGTCGGCAACGAACACGATCGCCTCGGGCGCGTATTCGTAGAGCAACTGGCGGCACGCGCCGCACGGCGTCGCGCCGCCGTCCATGCGCGCAACCACCGCAACGGCGGTGAAGTTCCGCCGGCCGGACGTCAGCGCCTTGAACAGCGCCACGCGTTCGGCGCAACACGTCAGCCCGTAGCTCGCGCTCTCGACGTTGGCGCCCGTGACGATCTCGCCATCGGGACACAGCAACGCTGCGCCGACTTGGAACTTCGAGAACGGCGCAACGGCCCCACGCCGCGCGCTCAATGCGGCGGCGATCAACTCAGCAACGTTCGCTTTTGCCATACAGCCCAATGAAGTTTAGCAGCAATCGAGCCGCCAGTTTCTTGACACGTTCCGCCGTTTCCAGCACCTCCGCGTGCGACAGTGGGTGTTTCTGAATGCCGGCGGCGAGGTTGGAAATGCACGATA
>DATDFH010000496.1:0-7548 GCA_036522715.1 Verrucomicrobiia bacterium | reverse complement strand
CTTCATCTTCGGCCAGTGGGTTGAACCGCACTCAAAGAAGTATTTCGACTCCATCAACCCCGCGACCGAGGAAAAGCTCACCGAGATCGCGGCTGCCGACGAGGTGGACGTGGACAATGCGGTGAAGTCCGCGCGCATCGGCTTCGAGGGTGAGTGGGGCCAGATGCCCGGCCGCGAGCGCGGCAAATATCTCTACCGCATCGCGCGCATCATCCAGGAAAAGGCGCGCGAACTCGCCGTGCTCGAAACGATGGACGGCGGCAAGCCCATCAAGGAATCGCGCGACTTCGATCTCCCAATGGTCGCCGCGCATTTCTTCTACTACGCCGGCTGGGCGGACAAACTTCAGTATGCGTTCCCCGGCAAGACGCCGCGCCCGCTCGGTGTCGCGGGACAGATCATCCCGTGGAATTTCCCCTTGTTGATGGCGGCGTGGAAGATTGCCCCCGCGCTTGCGTGCGGCAACACCGTCGTCCTCAAGCCCGCCGAGACGACATCGCTCACCGCGCTGCGGCTCGCGCAGATTTTTCAGGAAGCCGATCTCCCGCCCGGCGTGGTGAACATCATCACCGGGGCGGGCGCCACCGGCACGGCGCTCGTGAATCATCCCGAGGTGGACAAGATCGCGTTCACCGGCAGCACCGACGTGGGCAAGCATATCGCCAAGGCGTGCGCCGGCTCAAAGAAGAAGCTCACCCTCGAACTCGGCGGCAAGGCGGCGAACATCGTCTTTGAAGACGCGCCCATCGATCAGGCCGTCGAGGGCGTCATCGCAGGAATCTATTTCAACCAGGGCCACGTGTGCTGCGCCGGCTCGCGGCTGTTCGTGCAGGAGGGGATTTACCCGCAGGTCATCCGCAAGCTGCGCGACCGTATCCAGACCCTGCGCGTCGGCAACCCGCTCGACAAGAACACCGACATCGGCGCCATCAACTCGCGGCCGCAGTTGGAGAAGATTCGCGAGCTGGTGCAGAGCGGCGTGGACGAAGGCGCCGGACTCGTGCAATCCCGCTGCGCGCTGCCCGCGAAAGGCTACTGGTTCCCGCCCACGTTCCTGACCGGCGTGACGATGAGCCATCGCGTGGCGCAGGAGGAGATTTTCGGGCCGGTGCTCAGCGTGATGACCTTCCGCACGCCGGAGGAGGCGTTCGAGCGCGCGAACAACACGCCCTACGGCCTGAGCGCCGGCGTATGGACCGACAAGGGCAGCAAGATTTTCAAGATGGTGAACAAGCTGCGCGCCGGCGTCGTGTGGGCGAACACCTACAACAAGTTCGATCCCACGAGTCCCTTCGGCGGCTACAAGGAAAGCGGCTTCGGTCGCGAGGGTGGGATGCAGGGGCTGGCGGCGTATTGCCGGTTGGACTGAGGAACGGGTCGTTGCCGTTCAGTGAAGTAGATTGGTTTGCCCCAAGGTTGCTCGCAGAAGTTCCGGCTTCAGCGTGAATGAAATCGCTCGCCTAATTCCATCCCCCATCGTCACCGTACCTTCGCCATAGGTCTCGATCGAGATAAACGCATCTGCGCCCGGCTCCTTCGCAATTCTCCGGAGCTCGTCGAACTGGGATACTGGGATTTCACCGTGAAACTTCGTGGTTCCGCCTAAAAGATTCAGCAGTATTCTTTCATCCACGATGTCCAACAGCACTTGTAACCTCTGTTCGACCGATCTCGGTACGAACTTTTGAAGCTCCGCGACTTTAGCTTGTTCTTCCGCCAATTCAGCGCTCGCCAATTTTTCTGCGCGCCTGCCGTAAGGAAAGGACGCAATCTCCGCCAACACCGCGCCTGCGAACGCCATTATCGCCCAGGCCTCATACGCCTTTTTTGCCACGCTTCCTCCAGTGGGCCAATCCCTCAAAGACAACCAGCAATGCAAAGAGAATCAGCGCGGAAATTTCCAACGCGGTGCGAATGGCGCTTGCCGTCTCACGACTCTGCCAGCCCAAAAAGTCCATGTCTGTCAAGGGCGTGCGATTGCGGCGCGCCCATCAAGAGGTAAACGGGTTCAACCCAGAATTCAACTTCACGGTACAATCTTCCGCTGGACAGAAAAACGCTGGCGCGCCGGGCAGCGCAGGTTTGGGCCAATGGAGCCAGGTCGCGCGCGCGCTCGATTTGATCAAACTTTGAAGAACTCCTGCCCGCTTCACCTTCGCCGCACGGCCACCGCACCCACAGGTTCGAATCCCTGCTCGTTGCCGAGATCATCGGTGGCGAAGGCTTCGATGTTGAAACTCCTGCCGGCGGCGAGGGGCTTGAAGCTTATTGAGTAGCTGACGATGACACTCTGACCGGTGGGGCCGCTTCCCAGGCTGTCGCACTTTTCAAGATACACAGTGGCCAGTTCCGTCTCGAAGCGCGACGGGCTGCCGGCCGCTGCGGTGCGCACGAACTTTCCGTTGTGCGGATTGAGGAGGCTGAACGCATTCTCCGTCTCGTGCCAGCGCACGAACATCGCGGTTCCCGCATCATCGGAAATCTTGAGGTCGATGCTGTCGATCTGCCGCCATTGCACCGGATGCACCCAGACGAGGTCGTAGTCGATTGGCACCTTGACACGGGCCACGGCGACGTCGGGCGTGAGCGTGGCGGTTCCCACGGGCGAGTCGTCGTTGGCGATGAGGCACAGTCCGCTGCTGTTCACGAATACGGCATTCACCGGAGAACCAAGTTGGAGCGAGAACGATTCCTGCAACTCGAACAGCCGGTCCCCGATGACCGCAACGGTGACCACCTTTTGTGTGACCGTGCCGGCCGTGAACGCCAGCGTGCCGTTCGTGGCGCGGTAGTCGCTGCCCGCGAGGGCGGTGCCGTTGGAGGTGGCGAAGGTGACGGTGACATTTTCGGTCGGCGGCGCGGTGAGGTTCACCTTGAAGGCGGCGTTGACGGTTCCGCTGTTGCCCTCGGTGACGCTGACACCGGTGACGGTGATGCCGTTCTTGACGATGATGGTGGCCGACGCCGTGCCCGAGCTGGTAATGCCGTCGCTGACGCTGTACGTGAAACTGTCCGAGCCGATGAAATTGCTGCCCGGCGTATAGGTGAGGTTCGGCGGTGTGCCGGTGATCGTTCCGCGCGTGGACGAGGTGTTGAGGGTGTAGGTCAGTGCGTCGCCGTCCACGTCGGCGCCCAGCAACTGGATGGCCTTGGAGCGATTGGCCGGGATGGTGAGGGTCAGGCTCTGTGCCGTGGGCCGGTCATTGACCGGGTTTACCGTGATCGGCTGGATGAAGACGTTAGTGGTGCAATTGGTGCCGTGGGCGAGCTGGACGACAAAACCGTCGCTGCCGTTGAAGTTCATGGCGGGCGTGTAGGTGAAGATTGGCGGATTGCTGGCGGAGTTGAAAACCAGGATGCCGTTTGTCGGCCCGGAAGTGACCGTGTAGACAGCCGGGCCTGCCGGATTGGTTCCCGTGCAGGCGAAAATGAACAGCGGGTTGAAGGTGAACGTCCCGCTGCTGTCTTCGTTCAGCACGACCGGCGGATTGGTGGTCGGCCCCGGATTGACGGGCAGAATCTGCGCGGCACCGCTGATCACGCCGAGTGCGAGAGCCACCGTCGCAAGCCACAGTGTCCGCGATGCGAATGATGGGATTGGGTTTGTTTTCATTGGGTTCTTCTGGTGAGTGCCGCCGTTTTGAGCACGCGCCAGCCGCCGCAAGTTCGGCGGCCTGCGACGCTGTCAGTGGCGGGAGGTTTTGGAATCAGTGAAAGCTTCTCGAATCATGGCGTGACAGTTTCAGGAGCGGGCGCGGCGCAATTGCCGCTCAACCTTCGACGGCCACGCGGGCACGAGAGGCACACGCGCAAACGCGTGGCGAGGATGGTTGAGAGTTTTTCTGACTGACGCGAGTAGGCGCGCCGCGCCCGGAAAAGGCAAGGCAAAACTCCCGCGTCACGGGGGCGTTTGGACGCGGTAGTAGCGCTGCGGCTGGATGAGCGCGCCAGGATCGGTAATTTGCAGCACGCCGCCTGTGGTCGATGAATTCGTGATCAATGTGCTCCACGTCCCGCTCGCGTAGTTGCTTCGCCACTGCACGCGGTAGAAACCCAGCGGCGCACTGGTGAAGCCGAGTTGAACGTTGGTTCCATTGCCGTCGATGGTCGCGACCTTCGGCGTCGCGAGCGCCCGCTTCACCGCCTGCAACAACGGATCGCGCTGGCCGGCGGGTTGCGTCGCGCGCCAGCCGCCGCCCAGTTCCCAGATCATCACGCCGCCGAGGCCGCGGTTGCGCGCGTAGCTCACCTTCGCCGCACACGCGCGCTCGTCCTCGTAGGAGACGAAGTGGTCGTTGGTCGAGCCGGTGTTGTCGATGGTCAGATACGGAGCCTGCGCGTTGGTGTCCCAGAAGTAGCGCGAAGGCTGGTAGTAGTTCGAGACGATGGTGTCGTAGTTGGCCTGCATTGTCGTCGGCGCGTTGCTCCATGTCTGGCGCGGCAAGGCGGCGCCGCCAGTGCTCGTGCCGGTGCCGCCGCTCCAGACCGTCCCGTAAAACTCGATGCCGACGCCGAGCTTGTTGGATGCGACGCCGGCAGTGATGAACTGTTTCACCAGCCCTTCTGTCGATGGCACCAGCCCACCTGTGCTGGGGAAGGTGTAGCCCCCGTCGTAAATCGGCGCGTTGAACCACGTCACCCAGCCGGGATACGGACCGGACATCTCGTAGCTCAACAGGTTGATCTGGTCGAACTGCGCCTGAAGTTGCGCGAAGAGTGACGGTTGCCACAACACCGCCGTCGTCAGCAGCGGACGCGGCGTGATGCCGTTGAGCGCGGTGCGCAGCGTGGTGACGAAGTTGGTGAATTGCTGTCCGTCGCCGGCATCGAGCGGTTCCCAGTCGAGGTCGATGCCGTCGTAGCCGCGGTTGGTCATCAGGTTGACGAGGTTCGTGACGAACGTGCCGCGATTCGCGTTGCTCGTCGCGCCTTGGAAACCGGACTGGCTGCCAGCGCCGCCGACCGAGACGAGCACCTTGCACCCGGCCGCGTGTGCGCGCGCGACCACGTCGGCAGAGTTGGCGGGCGTGAGGACGTTGATCGAAGTGTCGAGCGAGCCGTTCGCGTTGGGCACCGCGGAGAAATGAATGACGTGGCTGATCGCGGTGAAGTCCACATTCGACGCGGGCATCGTGCCCTGCAACCACGCGGCGTAGTAGGTCGTGCTCCACAAATCCGCGCGCGCGAGCGTGGCCGTGAAGCACAGCACGCAGGCCAAAAGCCACTGCGCCCGACGCGATGAATGGAATCGCACGTCTGCTTGGTAGCGGATTTCGTTCCACGCGTCGAGCGTGTCCGCAAAGGCGGAGTTTGATAATTTGGAACTCAAGAACTCAGGAAGGAAACTGTTTCAGATCCCATTTCTGAGTTCCTGAGTTCCAAATTTGATCGCTAATGCTGCGTCGCGGTGCGGGAGCAGTTTGAAAGCTCGCGGAGCTGTGTTGAACAAATCGCATGAAGAACATTCTCCAGCGATTTTGAACGGCGCTTCCGCCGCAGCCCTCAAACCCCTCGATGCAAAACGCATCACTAGTGAAAGGAAACCTGAGTATGAAAATGAAAACGATCGGTCTGATGATGGTGAGCGCAGTCGTGGGTGTGGGATGGATGGCGTCGCCCGTGGCGGCTCAAGTTGAGCAACCCGGCGTGCGACAGGACACGCCCGGGCTGGGACAAACCTTCGCGGGAAAAATCGAGGCGGTGGATACCGGTGAGAAGACGTTGACGGTCGGCGGGAAACAAATCTACGTGGTGGACAGCACGCGCCTGATGCGCGCTGACAAGCCCATCACGCTGGGCGACCTCAAGGTCGGCGAAGATGTGCACGGCACGAGCCGGCAGACCTTCGACGGCAAGACCCAGGCAATTACGGTCATGGCTGGAGTGCCCGAAAAGAAAGAGGGCGGCAGCCGGCCTGAGTAATTCCTCAGAAGTCCCGGCTGAAGGGTGAATCAAAAGGGGCAGGTGATGGCACCTGCCCCAGTTATTTTCCGGCACACCGGCCGGTTGCACCGAAACTACTTCATCCGCTCGGGCGGCGTCTGAAAGGCGCGCGCGCGGAAGAGGAAGTCCACGATGTTGCCTTCGTGCGGCTGCAACCAGTCGAGCTTGATCGTCGGGATCGGGCCGATGTTCAGCCGGTCGATGTTCGTCGCCTCCATGAGTTGGCGCGACCACGCGGCGTCGTTGGTGATCGCGCTGCACACGAGCGTCTGGCCGATCTTCTCGATCATCTCGGCCTGCGAACATTGCACTACGGTCACGTAGGGGAACATGTATTCCGTCTGCGCGATCTTCCGCTCGGGCGCGTCGGCGTGGATCACCCACGGACGCAGATACGCGCAACGTTCCTTCTCGACCAGCCGCGAGCCGAACTTCGCCGTCATGTCCGTCACGCCGTCCTCCTTCATCTTTTCGAGGATCGAGGCGTGCACTGCCTGCGCCTGGCCTGGCACGGTGAACGCCGCGAGCGCCGCCGTTGGGTCCTCGGGCGGCTTCACGTCCATCGGGCCGAGCCGCTCGGCGAGCGCCTGCGCGATCTCCTTCGTGTGCCGCGACGCCCACACGCCGGAGCAGTTGATGCAACCGCGCCCGCTGTTGAGGTAAACGCTGTCCACCATCAGATCGATATACTTCTCCCAATTATCCACTTCGTCATCGCCGAGGATGATTTTGCTGAAGCCGGGCCCGTGGACCTGCACGCACGGATTGCCGTGATAACGCTTCACCGTTTCCGTGCTGCCGAATATCTTCACCCGATGCACGCGCGCGACGACCTCCGCGCCCATCTCCGCGCCGCCGGGATAAATGCCGATCGCCTCGCGCGGCACGCCCGCCTCGATGAGCGCCGCCGCCATGCGATACGGCGTCCACGGCTCCTGCGGGCCGGGCTTGAGCACCAGGCCCACCTGCATCGGGATCACCGGCAGCCACAACGTGTGGACTCCGGGCGAATTCGACGGCAGCACCAGTCCGAGCACCGGCGATTGCGCCTGGTAACTCACGATCACCCCGCGCCCCTCGTCGCCATAGCCGCGCGTGAGGATGTCCAGCGGCAACCCGCGCGTGAGGCAATCGAGGATGCGATCCATGTTCGAGAGCACGAAATGGTTCTTCGTCATGTTGAACTTGCACATGTGCTCGGGCAGGCCGGTCGAGGCGGACTGTTGGCGCGCGAAATCATCCGGCGTCTGCACGCCGTCGCCCATCGGCAACGTGGCGTCGCGGTAGAGATCGGCCGCCTTCTTCATGATCTGGACGAGCTGGCCGATGGGGATCTCGCGCAACACCTCGCGCGCGCGCGGCGCCTTCTTCATGTCGCGCGCCAGCAGGCCGGGATTGGCCTGCCCGACTTTGGCGAGCGTTTCGCCGGTGACAAAGTGCGCGACGGTGTCGGCTTCAAGGCTTTCGTAAGGCTGGCCCCAGCGGAGGACGGGAATTTTTACCATAACAATGATTCAGTGAGCGTGTGGAATGGAAACGGGTGTTGTGCGTTGCCCTCATTGGCTGCCTCGCGCGGCAAGGCTTCAAGCTAAAATTTCCCGCTCC
>DATDFH010000495.1:0-2448 GCA_036522715.1 Verrucomicrobiia bacterium | reverse complement strand
AGCGGCGCGGGATCGAGCACGCGGCCGAACGCGCGCGCTTCCGGCGCGAGTGACGCGGCCTTGAGCGGAGCGGTTTCCAGCCCGAGCCGCGCGCGCGTCGCGGCGTCGAGGCGGATTTCGACTGAGCCATCCGCGCGGCGTGTCAGACGCGAGGCCGGCTCGGACTTTTTGCCAGCGGCTCCGGATTCCTTTTCAGCGGCGAACGCGTTTGCGCCTGCCAGAACAGCAGCTGCCACGGTCCACACCCGGCAGACTCGTCCACGGAAACCTTGTTTCATTTTGATTGCCCTTTCTTCGGATTCCCGTCCGGCGTCGCGATTCGCAGCATCGAGTCGCTCAAGTTGAGTGGACTTTGCAGCGCGTCTTCCAACTGGCCGGCGGCCTGTTGCAGCTTGATCGCCGTGTCGAGCCGCGCGAGTTCGCTCGTCGCGCGTTGCAACTGAACGCTCACCAGTTCGGGACGCGAGAGCGCTCCCGCCGCCAGCATCGCCTGCGTCTGCTGCTCCTGCTGACGCAACTGATCGAACAGCGGCGCGGCGGCGGCATACTGCGCGCGCGCGGCGTTGAAACCGGCGGTCGCCGTTTCGATCTCGCCGAGCACGCGGACCTGGAGCGCGTTGAACTTCGCGGCGGATTCGCGCCGGCGCGCCTCGGCCTCGGCGATGGGGCCGCGATTGCGATTGAGCACAGGAAGGTCGATGCCGATACCCACGCCCCATTTGCTGTCGCCCTGGTCGAACTCGTAGCCCGGGTTCACGTGCACGTCGGGATATTGCTTCGCGATTTCCAATTGCAGCGCCGACTCGGTCGCGGCGTATTCCGCAAGCGCGGCCAGGACGTCGGAGCGATTCAACAACGCCCGACGGCGCGCTTCGGCAGTCGGGAATTCTCGAAGTCGAGTCGTGAAGGCGTCGAAAGACACCTTCACATCGTCGAGCGCGCGCGCCGGGAGGCCGAGTGCGGCGGCGAGTTGTGTGCGCGCGGGAGCAGCGCGGGTGCGTGCGTCCGCCAAAGCAATGCGCGTCTGTTCCAGCGCGATTCGCTCGCGGGCCACGTCGGTGCGTGCGAGCGCGCCGGCCGCGAGCTGGCCTTCGAGCAGGCTCACGAGGTTTTCCTGCGTGGCGAGCTGGCGTTCGAGCAACGTCGCGCTTTGCTGCGAAGTCCAGAGTTCGAGCAGCGCGCGGCGCAGACGTGCGCGCACTTCCCAAGCGGTCGTCGCGATGCCGAGCCGCGCGGCGGTGGAAAGGTGCTGCGCCTGCGCGAGCCGGTAGCCGCGTTTACCCGTCGTCTCGATGGGCAGGTCGAGATTTGCCGTCACGAGCCAGGGCGAGGCCATCGCAGAGGTGGAGTTGTAAGCCGGAGTGACGCTGAGAGTCGGATTCGGCCGCTGACCGGCGGTCACTTTGCCCGCATCAGCCACAGCCCACCGGGCGCGCGCGGCGTCGAGGTCGGGATGGAAGAAAAACGCCGTGAGCGTGAGCGTTTCAAGGTTCCACTCGGCAGGTGGCCATTCGAGAAATGTCCGGTGGAGATTGGTTTCAACGAAGGCGCGCAACTGCGTCTCGGCGAGCGTGCGTTGCTCGAACCGGTCGAGATTCTTCGCCGGCTCAAGCGGTCGCGACTCGAAGCGCGCGCAACCGGCCAACGCGAGGAATGCCGCGCAAAGGAATGGAAATTGTCGCCGCGCGAACATAATCAATGATGGGCTTGATAGACGCGGACTTCGGCGTCGTGATTCTTCTGCGCAGGCACGGCGACGAACAGCTTGTCCAGTTCCGGCACGAACAGGCAAGTGCGGGCGAGCGGTCCGGTCTTGAGTTGCGCCAGCGCGCGGTAATGGTCGGCGTCGGTTTGTTCGATCACGTCGAGCACGCCTTCCCCGCCTGTGACGTAAATGCGCCGGTGCGCGCCATCGAAGAAAATGCAATCCGTGTCGCCACCGATGTGGAACGTGGCGACGGCCTTGCCCGTCGCGGTGTCGAGCACGACCACGCTCGCCGGTTCGCGGCAGCCGACGAACAAACGCCCGTGTGCTTCATCGAGAGCCATCGTGTAATTCACCTTCGCCGCCGTGAGCGGCCACGTGCCGGTGATCTCCAGCTTCGCACGGTCGAGCACGAACACGGCGTTGGCCTTCGGGACGTTCACAAACATCCGCCGGCTGCGTGTCTCGATGCTGAACGCTTCCGGGTGCGCGGGCAGCGCGGCTTCGCCGAGTTTTTTCCCGGCGGTGGCATCAATGACGCCCAGCGCGCCGTCGCGGAAGGCGACATACACATGCCGCGCCACGGCGTCGTAACGCAGATTGTCCGCATCATCGCCAAAACCAAAATGCCGTACGACCTTGAGCGACTTCCCGTCGAGGAATTGCACTTCGCCGTCGCCGCCGTTGGCGACCACGACCTGCTTTGAGTCGGGCAGGTAGAGAACGCCCTGTGGTTCGTGGAA
>DATDFH010000494.1:0-11640 GCA_036522715.1 Verrucomicrobiia bacterium | reverse complement strand
TGCAAACAAATCAATCCGGCCCGACAATCCAATTGAACGGCGCAGGTCAGGCGCGGCTCTTTGCCGGTTCGGGTCTCGGCGCCAGCACCACGTACGCGGTGACGAACGCAGCGCGGCTGCTCACGCTGGTCTTCACCTACGACTCGGCGAACTCGAACGCCACGCTGCTCGTCAACGGACAGCCGCTGTTCGCCGCGGTGCCTGTCAGCCACAGCCTCGGCACGCCGGCACGCGACTTCCTCGTCGTCCAATTTTCGGATGGCGCGACGGAGGCCGCGGGGTTCGCCGTTCACGATGTGCTCGTGGACTGGCTGCCGCGCCCGCGCCCGCTCACGTCGTTGCCGATCACTGACGTGTTGCTCGTCTCTTCCTACGGCGCAGTTACCAACGACAACATCGACGACACCGCGGCGATCCAGAGCGCGCTGAACGCCGCGAAGACGCTGGCGCAAACGCCGGGGAAATTCGTCGAAGTGCGATTTGAGCCGGGTGAATACACGATCGCCGCACCGGGCACGAACACGCAGGCGCTGAGCATCACCAACACGCAGAACCTCTGGATCAACGGAACCGGCGCGCAGATTCGCATCACGAACCCGTCGATTGGGTTTCTGCGCCCGCGCCGCTGGACCAACTGCGTCATCGAGGGCTTCACGATTGATTACGATCCGCTCACGTGGGTCGAGGGGATCGTGGCGCAGATCAACAGCAACGCGTCCACCACGAACATCCACATCGACTTGCGCCCCGGTTTTCCCGCGCCGACGAACGATCCGGTCGCCAACGCCACGACGCGTTACGGCACCTTGATCGAGACGAACATCCCCGGCCGCTGGCGCGAAAACAGTTACACCATTTACAACACCGGCACGATCTCGAACGTGGCCGGTTTCTCAAACCGGTTCCAGATTCCGCTGACCGATCCCGGCCGGATTGCCACGATCCGCACCAACGATCTGTGGATTCAATACGCGCGCTACAACGGCTCGGCAATGTTCCAGCCGATCGAATGCACGCGGGTGACATTCAAAGGCATCACTCATTATGCGACGCCGGCGGCGAACTTCGCCGGCTCGTTCAACTCCGGCCTCGGTGTGATCAACTGTCAGGTGCGCATCAAGGCCGGGCGCTCGAAAAGCAGCAACGCCGACGGAGTGATCCAGCCCAACGTTGGCGGCATGGCTCCGTGGGTCGAGGGCTGCGTGTTCGAGGGGCTGGGTGACGACATGATGAACTTCAATGCCGGGCCCTACTCCATTTTGCAGACCAACGTCGGCGGCCTGTCCAATGTGCTGCAAGTGGCGCGCTTCAGTGGCTCGGTCACGTCGGCCTTCACGTCGTTTGATTTTTACATCAGCAATCGCCTGAGCTTTTTCGACCCGAGCAACGGCATTGTTTCCACCAACGCGTTCATCACCAGCTTCAACACCGCCAGCCAGACCGTGACACTCGACCGGGGAATTTTCGGTGTTGTCACGGGTGCGACGCAGTCGGCGACCTGCATTTACAACGACAGCCTCAACACCTCGCCCGTGATCCTGAGCAACCAGTTCCTCCAAGGGCGGCGCTATGGTTTTCTCAGCCGGGCCAACAACGCGCTAATCGCCGGCAACACGTTTGCCGGCCAGTTTGAAAGCGCGATCGCCATCCGCAACGACCATGCGGCGTTCACCGAGGGTGGGTTTCCGACGAACGTGTTGATCACTCGCAATTCCTTTTCCGAAGCGGGCAACGACTTCGATTCGATCACCAGCGCGTCCCTCAACAACGTTCCCGCCTACGCGACGATCAGTTTGAACAAGGCCAAACTCGGCGGCATTTACTTCACCACCGATGGCCGCGAGTATCGCGACATTCGGATCATCGGGAACACCTTCGATCTGTGGCGGCGCACCGCGATCCGCGTGATGAACGGTGATGGCGTGGAAATTTTCGGCAACGTGTTTGGCCAGCCCAAGACCAACTTCACCACGCCACCGCCCGGACTGCGAATCGTGGAGTTTCAATACAGCGACAACCTGACGGTGTTGAGCAACCAAGCCTGCAACGTCCTTCCCGTCGTGACGCCGATCATCCTGTCGAACTGCACCGGAGTGGCGACCAACGCGGCCTTCTTCTGCCAATCGAGCGCCCCGATCATTACGACGCAGCCCGAGCCTCAAGCAGTGCCTGCTGGCGGCGGCGTGGTGTTTGTGGTGAGTTCCACGGGCTTCGCGCCGCAATGGTTTCAGTGGTCTTCCAACGCGACCCCGATCTCCGGCGCGACCAATCGATCGCTCTCGTTGGACGCCCTGACAACAAACGCGACCGCGTTTTATCAGGTCACGATCACCAACTTCTACGGCGTCACATCGAGCGTGCCTGCCCATTTGACCGTGGTGGTTCCGCCCGTCGTCCTGATTCCGCCCGCCAGCCAGACCGTCGCGGTGGGTTCCAACGTCCTGCTCAGCGTCACGGTTACCAGCGCCGTGCCGGCCGGCTTCCAGTGGCAGTTCAACAGCGGCGACCTCGCGGGTGAAACCAATCCAACCCTCGCGCGGCCGGGCATCACCACGAATCAAGGCGGCAACTATCGCGTCATCGCCGCGAACATTGCCGGCCCGGCGACTAGCGCCGTGGCCGTGGTGACGGTTCTCATTCCTCCGGGCATCACGAACCAGCCCGTCAGCATCAACGCCACCGCCGGCAACGAGGTGATCTTCACGGCCACGCCCACGGGCAGCGGACCGTTCACTTATCAATGGCGGTTCAACGGCACGAACATCGCGAGCGCCACCAATCAGAGCTATTCCATCAGCGGCGTGCAATCCAGCCAGGCGGGCTTCTACACGGTCGTCGTCAGCAATCCAGTCGGCTCGGTCGTCAGCGCGGCGGCGGTCCTGTGGTTTGTGATCCCCGAGTTGTTCAGTGGCCCGGACCTCGTCGGCGGCGTGCGGATCAGCGCCGCGACCGGTGCCAATTTCCGTGTCGAGTTCGCCACCAACCTCATTGACGCCATGCCGTGGGCCACGCTGAGCAATTTCACGCTCACGACCAACTCCCAACCCGTGAGCGATCCGCAGTCGGCGCAGAAACCAAGCCGGTTCTACCGCGTCAGGCTCTTGCCATAGGCCGCCACGATCGCCGTCGGGCAATAGGGGTCGGAATAGTAGGGACCTCAGTGTGCGCGTCTTCCCGATTTCGCCTCTCCAACTGCTCCCTGAGCTAAGCGTGAACAAGATGAAATTGCCGGCCTCGTTTGCAGATCAGTTCTACGGACTCCGAGGGCATATCGGTTTCGTTCGCACACGACTGCTGAACGAGAAACGTTGATCTTGAGAGAATCGCCAAAAGCCGCGGTCAGTTGAGAAATTCGACACGGACTTCAACGGCGAATCCTTGAAGTCAACCTGCTCACAACTCGCAGCACAGCCGCCCCAGCCCCGTCTCATCATCTTCTGCCAGCTCAACGCCAGGATTATGATGGATGTGGAGACGGAGAGCTGCGACTTAACGAGGGTCAACGCCGTCCCCAACGAAAACCCATCCACCTCCTCACATTTACCACGTACAGCCGCCACTCCCAGCCGTCCCGCTCCACGGTTCGCCATGCCTGGTCCATCCCCACCACCCGCACCTGCATTCCCGGCGACAGGCCGTAGGGCAAGGGATAACCACCTTGAACCGGGAATTCTTCCACGACATCGCCGATCTCGCAGTCGTATTCAGTTGCAATCATGGCGGAGAGGATCGCGTGAAGGGTGGGGCAAATACCGCCCGACCAAACACTTTCCTGGCTGGTGCTTTTTCAGTGCCGCTAGCCTGCCGTCTGCGCTGCATCTGGGGATCAACGTGACGAGAGTCCTGCCTCGCGCATCACAATCTCCTTACAAACTTTTCACGCGCGGTTGACAACCTGCGCTCCTCGGTGGTGCAGGCTGCCGGCATGAAAACCAACTTGTCCTCCGCATTACCGGGGCGCGCCCATCGTGGCCGCCATGTATATCTTCGCCACTGTCTCACACTTGCGAGCGTGTTCATGGCGGCCGTGTTCCTTGTGGCCCCGGCGATGGGCTGCGGAGATTACGCGTCCGCACCTGGCGCCGAGGCATCGCTGTCCGCGCTGACGCGCGATGCCATCTCGGCCGATCCAGTCGCCGCGGATCGCGCCCACGCCGCATTGCGCGCGATGGGGCCTGCGGGACTCGACGCCCTGCTCGGCGCGCACGCCGCCGTGCTGAATGCCGGCGACCGTTCGGCACGCACGGACTGGCCGCGCGTTCGTGCCGCCATCGAAGCCGTTGCCCGCCAACGCGACGCCCACGTCTCGCGACTCTACTGGTTCACCGATTTCGACGCTGCGAAGACCGCGGCGCGTGCGAGCGGCAGGCCGATCCTTTCGTTGCGCCTTTTGGGTAATCTCGACGACGAGTTGAGTTGCGCCAACAGCCGGTTCTTCCGCACCACCCTTTATGCGAACGCCGAAGTGTCCGCGTATTTGCGCGACCATTTCGTCCTCCACTGGAAATCTGTCCGCCCGGTTCCCAAGATCACCGTGGACTTTGGCGACGGACGCGCGATTGAGCGCACGATCACCGGCAACAGCATCCATTATGTGCTCGATGTGCACGGTCGTCCCGCCGATGCCTTGGCCGGACTTTACGGCGCCAAGGCGTTCCTCGCCGGGTTGGCCCGAGCGGAAGCGATGGCGAAGCGAGCCGCCTCGCTGGGAGATAATGACATGTTCGCGGTGTTGCGCGATTTCCATCGGACGCGCGCTGCGGTGGTGGCCTCGGAATGGGAGCGTGACCTGGCCCGTTTGAACCCTCCGGTCGCTCCGGTGGACGCGGTTGGATTTGCGGATTCGCTTTCAAGTCTTTCCCTCGCAGGGGTGACCATTTCACCTGCGCAACCAGCCCGTGCCGTTATGCCCGCCGCAACCGTCGCGGTGTCCTCCGCCCCGTCCGCCTATGCGGCGATGCCGCTCGCAGCTTCCAAGTCTGGCGTCGAAACTCGATTGCTGCGCGCCACTCTCCCCGCGTTGGCCAGCAGTCTGGAGCAATCCGAAAGACACACCGATGACGAAACGTGGGTGCGCATCGCGGCCCTGCACTTGGAGGACGCCCGCGTGGACACGCTCACCCGCCAACTGATCGCGAGCAAACAACCTTCCGCCGCCGATGCGGGACGGTTGAGCCTCTCGAAGTCCCGGGCAGAAGATCCGTTGCTCCGAACCATTCGCAATCTGGAACGCTCCATCGCCGAGGACACCGTGCGCAACGAGTATCTGTTCCACTCGCGCCTCCACCGATGGTTTGCCGACGGCTCCGCTCCGCGCGAGGTCGAGGCACTCAATCGCCGCGTCTATGCCGAACTGTTTCTTACACCCGACACGGACCCGTGGCTCGGCCTCGTTCCGCCCGACACCTTCGCAGCGATTGAAGGTGAAGGTCTCAAGACGGCGAACCACCGATAAGCCGCGGCTCTCACAACTTTTTTACAATCAACTCACTCCCGGCTGACAATTCGCGTTGTCGGCCGGCGTAGTTTTCCCTCATGAAGACCAAACTCGCCTCTTCCATCGTCGTCGTTCTAGTCCTCGCAACCCGTGCTCACGCGGCCGGCTATGTCGCCCACGAATGGGGCACGTTCACCTCGGTGCAGGGTTCTGACGGGCAGCTTATCCGCTGGAATCCGTTCACGCCTGCCGAACTGCCCGCATTCGTCCACGAACGCAACAGGCCGCTCAGTCCACCGGGCACCAACCCCGTGCGACTCTTCACGAAGTCCACCTCCGGCGCGTGGCTTCAGCGCATGGAGACACCGGTCATCTACTTTTACGCCGACGCGCCGTTGCGGGTGGACGCGACCGTCGAATTTCCGGGCGGCCTCGTGACTGAATGGTTCCCGCTCGCCGATGGCTTCGGCCCGCGCGGCGAAATCAACCGCAGCTTTGTCCGCTGGTCGGGGGTGGAAGTTCAGCCAGGTCCGCCATCCGCCGAGCGTGCGCCCCCAGTGGACCAATCGGGCAGCCATTACTTCGCGGCACGCGCGACCGACGCCGCCCTCGTGACGACGCAGTCCCCAGTCACGGGCAACACCGAGACGGAAAAGTTCCTGTTCTACCGTGGCGTGGGAAACTTCGAGGCGCCACTGCAAGCCCGTTTCGAGAATGGGGAACTGGCGCTGCTCAATCGAGGCGCCGAGCAGTTACGTTCGCTGTTCGTACTCGAAGTGCGCGGTCACGAGGCGCGGGTGCTTCCCATCGAATCGCTTGCGGTTGGCGCAGAACTCAAGCCGGCTGACGACGCGGGCGCGGCGTTTCGCCCGCTCAATAAAGTGCGCAATGAACTTGGCGCCGCCCTGGAGCACGAACTGGCCGCAGCCGGCCTCTATCCGCGCGAGGCCGCCGCGATGGTGAAGACGTGGGACGACGCCTGGTTCGCCGAGCCGGGAACACGCGTACTTTACATCCTGCCGCGCGCATGGACCGACCGCGTGCTGCCGTTGAAACTGGAGCCGGCTCCGCGCGAACTGGCGCGGGTGATGGTCGGTCGCGCCGAGATTTTTGACCCGGCCGTGGAGAACGCCATGCAGCGCGAAGTGACGTTGTTGAGCGAGCCGCAACAACGCGCCGCGTTGCTTGAGCGTCTGCATACCCTCGGGCTGGGACGTTTCACCGAGCCGGCGATGCAACGTGCCTTCGCGCTCAAGGCGGCGGCCGAAAAGCAGAAGGAACCGGGCGGCACGCCGGTGGTCTTGCTCCTGAATTGCGAAACCGCGCCGGCTTCGGCAGATTGATCGGGATGAAGCGCCTGGCCATTCTCTTCGCCGTGGCCGTCGTTACGCCGAGCCTCGTGCTCGCCTGGCTGGCGCTTCGATCCCTTCACGACCAGCAGTTCATCCTCGAACGCCAGCAGTCGCTCCTCTGCCAGGGCATCGCCGACACGCTCGCGCGCAACGTGGCGGGTGTGATCGAAGAGCGGCAGCGCGAGTTCGGCGCGCAGGTCGAAACGCTGCTCGCCACCAACGCCCCGGAGGCGGTCGCGGCCCAGTTCGACGAGCGGCTGCGCGGCGTGTGGGTGGCGGCGCGCGTGGGATTTGTCGTTTCGTTCGGCGGCGTGATTTACTCGCCATCGCCACAGGCGCGCACGGAGGCCAGGCAGTTCCGGCTTGAAAACGACGAGTTCCTGCGGTGTCGCGCCAGCGCGGAGGTGTATTCGGGCAACGTCAAGGGCGGCAACCAGGTTGGTGTGGCCAGTTCCACGCCCAATGCCGGGGGCGTGTTTGGACTGAAGCAGCCTGCCAGTGGTGCGAATCCGAATCTGACTTTGAACAACGCCAGCCCGTCGTCCAAGCTCCGCTCGGTTGCGCCGCAACAACAGATGGACTTGCAGCAGGCAACGCCACCGATTCCACAGGGCGTGATCATCCAGGGCATCAATGTCCCTTCTCCCGACAACAACCGCGACAACCTCTCGCGTCTGACGACGGCGGACGCGGAATTCTGCCAGCTGGTCGGCGACGCGACCGAGGGCACGGTGGCGCGCTTCCTTCAAAACCGGCTCAACGTCATGCTCTGGTATCGCGCACCTCGCGCGCCGGAACTGGTGTTCGGCGCATTGCTGGATTTGACCGCGCTCCGTGAACACGTGAAGCCGATGGTGCGCCTCGATCCTTCGTGGGGCAGCGACCTTGCGGTGGCCCTGCTTGACGACGGCGCGAAACCCGTGGCCGCGGCGCCCGCGGACTTCAAGGCGGCGAACTGGAAGCGGCCGTTTGTGGCGACCGAGGTCGGCGAGGCGCTGCCGCATTGGGAGCTGACGGTTTATCTCCGCAACCCCGACGCGCTCGGCCACGCGGCGCGCACGGCGCGGCTGACGCTCGCCTTGCTCGTCGGTGTGCTGATGGTGGCGATCGCCGTTGGAAGCTGGCTGATCGTGGGTGATGTGCGGCGGCAACTCGCGCTGGCGCGGCAGAAGACCGACTTCGTCAGCAACGTGTCGCACGAACTCAAAACGCCGCTGACGTCGATCCGCATGTTCGCCGAGTTGCTGGCGGAGGGTCGCGCCGGGCCGGAAAAGCAGCGGAACTATCTCGGCATCATCACCGCCGAGGCTGCGCGGCTGACGCGGCTGATCAACAACGTGCTCGACTTCGCCCGGCTCGACCGCGGCGAGAAAAGGTTTGAACTGCAACCGTGCGATCTCACGGCGGTGGTGGGCGAAACGCTCGACAGTTTCCGTCCGCACCTGGAGTCGGCCGGCTTCACACTGGACTACGCCCCGCCGGCGGCGTCTTTGGCGGTGCGGGTTGATCGTGATGCGGTTGCGCAGGTCCTGGTGAACCTCCTCTCGAACGCGGAGAAGTATTCCAACGGCTCGCGGGAAATCAGCGTGTCGCTTCGCACGCGCAACGGTGCAGGCGCTCCGGCCGGCGTTGCGGAGTTGAGCGTGCTCGACCGCGGTCCCGGCGTGCCACGCGGCTGCGAGGAGAGAATTTTCGAGCAGTTCTTCCGGGTGCATGATTCGCTGGCTGGCGGCGTTCAGGGTTCCGGACTCGGCCTCACGCTGGCGCGGCAGATCGCCCGCGCGCACGGCGGGGACGTGGTCTACGCCCCGCGCGAAGGTGGAGGGAGTTGCTTCGCCTTGCGCCTGCCGCTGGCGGAGGATGCGGGGCCAACAAGCGCATGAAGACCAAAATCCTGATCGTTGAAGATGATCCGAACATCCTGCTCGGGCTGGAGGAGGTGTTGAAGAGCGAGGGCTTCGAGGTCGTGGTCTGCAACCGCGGCGACGCCGCGGTGGCCGCCGTGACGAAACACCGGCCCAACCTGGTGGTGCTCGATGTGATGCTGCCCGGCGCGAGCGGTTATGATGTGTGCAGACAACTTCGCGCCGGCGGCTGCCGTGTACCGGTCCTGATGCTGACGGCGAAGGGGCAGGAAATGGACAAGGTGATCGGCCTCGACCTCGGCGCGGACGATTACGTGACCAAGCCGTTTGGACTGCGCGAGCTCCTGGCACGGGTTCACGCGCTTTTGCGCCGCACACCGACGGTCGCGGCGAATGGTGATGCGCCGTTCACCATCGGTGCGGCGACCATTGATCCCAAGACGTTTCAGATTCGCCGCAGACGCGCCGTGGAGGAGTTGACGGCGAAGGAACTGAAGCTTCTTCAAGTGTTTCACAGTCACACCGGCGAGGTGCTCTCACGCGACCGGCTGCTAAACGAGGTGTGGGGCTACAACTACTACGGCACCACGCGCACACTCGACCAGGTGATTGTGTCGTTGCGCAAGAAGCTCGGCGACGATGCCGGCG
This sequence comes from Verrucomicrobiia bacterium, assembly GCA_036522715.1. GTDB lineage: Bacteria > Verrucomicrobiota > Verrucomicrobiia > Limisphaerales > JACQFS01 > DATDFH01. The sequence goes on along the minus strand of DATDFH010000494.1, from coordinate 2,338 downwards.
ATCCCCGCCACCTGACAACGGTGCATGGCGTTGGGTACAAACTCATCAATTGAGAGCCGACGTAACGAGAGAGACTCTGAGGGGGATCAGGTTGAGCTGTGTTACCTCGACTGCTGCTTGTTTCCGAGGAACGCGTACCGGCCAGCTGACGGCGCGTTCCGCTGATCCGGAGAATCGATCGCGAAAGGCGGCTTGGCACAAGATCACTGTCAGAACTGAGGAGTGATCCTCGACGATCTGCACCTGCTTGATCTGTTCTCCTTCGGCTGCCACTTCTATCCGCGTTCCGGGCATTTGAATCGGTAATCATCGGGCTCTGCACCTACGCGCTGGAGGTGGATCGGAAGCTGATTTTCAGCACTACCGGTCATCTGGTGGAGGCGGCGGCGCAACGAGACCCTGCTCACCGCAAGCTACGGCCCGATGCACGATCAGCTAGCCGAAATTGTCGCGCCGCTTGTTCATCGCCGTTCGTCGTACGTAGCGCAACATCGAGTTGGTCAAACCTCGTGCGTTTCCTGGAGGCTGCTGGATGATCCCCTCGCCCGGGTCACCAACGCCAGAAGCAGAAACGTGCCTGCCAGCACCAGAACCCTCGTCATCCACGAAGCCGTTCGACTCGCTTTGGCTTCGAGGGCGATCCGCAAGTCCGCCCAGGTGTCAACCAGCACAGCGCGCTTGAAGGTGAGCACACGGCCCTGCGCGGGGATGCTCGCGCGGATCGCCGACGGGCTGCTCACTGCGGCGTCCTGTTGCTGGATGAGCCGCTCGGCGAGGCGCATCAGCGCGGCGTTTTCGTCCGCAGTCCGACGCTCGATCAACTCCTTGGCGTCCTGCTGCGTGTAGTTCACGTCCTTTGCGCCGCGCAAGTCGCGGAACCGCGTGCCGAGCGCCGCCGTATTCCCGGCCACGGTTTCCTGCCGGACGTTGAGACCCACCAGGGCTTGCTGGAGTTTGAGGTTGTGCAATTGCACGCGCGCGTCCTCGTTGAAGGCGTTGTCATGCTTCGACAATCCGTAAGCCGACTGGAACGCGCGTCGCGCCTGTTGCGGGTCGCCTTGCTGCAACGCCGAGTTGCCCAGTTCGAGCATCTTTCCGGCGACTTGTGTCTGTTCGCGCTGCGACGCCGCCTCGCCTTGCAAATACCCTTCGAGGTCGAGCGCCGCGCCGGCGGCAAGCTGCTCCCGCTCCAATTGCAACGTGCCGGTCCATTTCTTCAACTCCCACTTCTCGCCGAGATGCACGCGCCAGGAAATGTCCTCCAGCGGCAGATCGAACTTTGGAGCGAGCAGTTCGAGGTCGAGTGAACGCACGCCCCCACTTCCAACCGCGCTGCTGAAGAAGATCTCCACCGGAATCGGCGCGTCACCGCGGGACGGTTGCTCCAGCGGAATCAAAATGCGGTCCTGATCGCGCCACGGCCACACGCCGCTCTGGTTGACGAACGCGAACCAGAACCGGGCGCCCTTCGGCAGCGTCAGGTGGAGCAATCGTTTGTCGCCTGGAAACATTTCCAGCCGCACGTGGGTGAGCATCACGCCGTCGTCGGAAATCACGGAAGTGAACGTGGTCCTGTGAACGCGTGCGGGCAGAAGTTTTGCGGCCTCGTGCCGGTCGACCTTCAACGCGAGTTGAAACGACGGCTCGACAATGCGGAAGGCGAAGTTGGCCGCTGACGCCTGGAGGTTTTGCTGCAACGCGCGCGGGATGCTCTGCCACTCGGCCGGTTGCAGCGCGGCGGGCGGGGCTTCGACGCGCACCTGGAGGCGTCCGCCGGATTGGATGGTGACGAAGCCGCGTTGCAGGTTTACGTCGGCCGCCTGGACACCGCGCAAGGTTGCCTCCGCCGCCTGCTCGGGCATGAGCGTCTGGTAGGTCACGTGGAGCAGATGCTGGCCGATGACGCGCCGCTGCAACTTCAGCTCCCACTGCTGCATGCCGTTCGTCACCGCGCCAGCGATCGGCAGGAAGTCGGCGACGAGTTCACCCTGAAAGCGCACGCTCTCGGCGTTCGTCGGCACAAGGACGCGGAACGTTTTCAAGCCGGTGTTCTCGATCTGGTACTGCAGGTTCGCGGCGACCTTCACGAGCGCCTCGGTGACGGTCGCGTGTTGCAAACTCGTGACTTGAATCCACGGATCGACCTGCTCGATCTTGAGCGCGAGGTTCCACGGCGTTTGCAGCAGGCGGAAGGCGAGCACGCCTTTCTGCTTGATCCCGGATTTCTGGGGGTCGAGTTGCGACACGCCTTCGAGTGCAGCGGCCTGCAACTGCATTCCCTGTTCCGGCACAATCACGAGCGCGCCTTGCTGCTTGCCCGCCTCGCGCAAAATCAACT
>DATDFH010000493.1:0-9145 GCA_036522715.1 Verrucomicrobiia bacterium | reverse complement strand
CGTCCGCCCCGCGCGTCGTATATGTCACGCCCGACTACCGCTGGTATCGCGACACGCGGTATTTCACCTACCATGACAGCCGGCACCACCACGGGCACGACTCGCATTGGTATCACAGCGACGGCCGCTCGCACAGCCACTGCGACTAACCCGCGCTGACCCGCGGTTGTCCTTGGCCGAAAGCAACGAGCGCCGGTCTCCGGACCGGCGCTCAACGTCTCAACCACGCACGGACACGGATTTGGGGCAGCGTGGGGCCCGCGTGGCCGGAATCTCAGAAGCTTTTTCATCGACGGCGACGGCCCGACACGTCAGACTGGGTCATACCGTGAAGATCCTTTTCGTCGCCGACCTGCACTACGAACTGAAGCAGTTCGACTGGCTGATGGCGCACGCGGCCGACTTCGACGCGGTGATCATCGGGGGCGACCTGCTGGAGCTGGCTGCGTTCCTCGATCCCGACGTGCAGGTGGTGGTGGTGGAGAAATACCTGAGCCGGCTCTGCCAGCAGACGCGCTTGCTGGTTTGCTCAGGCAACCACGATGGCGACGCCCGTTCCGCCGCCGATGAATCGATCTGCAACTGGCTTCGCGAAATGAAGGCGGGACAGTTGTTCGTGGACGGCGACAGCGTCGAGATCGGCGACACGTTGATCACCATTTGTCCGTGGTGGGACGGGCCGGTCTCGCAGGCCGAAGTCGAAAAATCGCTCGCGCAAGACTTCAAAAAACCCAAGCAGCGCTGGATCTGGATTCATCATTCGCCGCCGGACAAATCGCCGGTGAGCTGGGCGGGAAAAAAGTACGGCGGCGACGAGTGCCTCGTGGACTGGATTCAACAGTACGAACCCGACCTCGTTCTCTCCGGCCACATCCACAACGCGCCGTTCCATTCCAAGGGCTCGTGGAACGACCGCCTCGGCAAAACGTGGGTATTCAATCCCGGGCGGCAAATCGGCCCGTGTCCCACCTACCTGATTTTCGATCTCGACCAGATGAGCGTGGAATGGTTTTCCCTGGAAGATCAACAGGCGCGGCAGCTCGACGCCCCGGCCGGCAGCAGAATCAGCGCGGCGCTCCACGCGGCGGCCGGTGCATGAGGGTTTCCAAAACTTCGTCCACCATTTGAAGATGGTCGTGACCCTCGTATTGTCGCTTCACGTCCACCAGATACTTGTTCAACGTGTCCAGCCGCTTGGCCAGCAGACCGGCCACGTGCAGGCTCGCCTCGGCTGACGAGCTCAGGAACTGGCGCGGGTTTTCGATGACAGCAAACCGGCTCGGCTTCAACGCCCGGACGGTCGCGGTATGCGCGCAACCCAGCAGGACGGACATCTCCCCAAAAACCGCCCCTGGCTGCGCGGTTTTGGCGACGCGGATGTTGTCGCGCAGAATTTCCACCTCGCCCTCCATGAGCACCAGCAGCGGTCCGGCCGGCGAGTCCTGTTCCATGATCACGTCGTTCGGCGCACAATCCCGCGTCTTGCAACCGCGAACCAGATCAAGAAAGTCGGCCATGACACCGCCATCGTCCGGCATTGCGCCGCGGCAGTAAATTGAAAAGCGAATGGTACGAATCGCGATCGCCGCGCCCGCGCGAGCAAGTGGCACAGCCGCCCTCGGCTGTGTGTGTCCCGCAGGCGCCCTCGCCTGCGGATGACTACGCCGGGCGACGCCGCCTCCAGGACAAGTAACAGGCGGGGGCGCCTGTTCCACTACGCGCCATCACTCAAATTTTTCCGCGACGACCCCGCCCCGTTGCGCTTCAATGCGCGCCACGATGAAAGCATTCCTCCTCACCCTCGCGTGCCTCGTGACGGTTTCGCTCCACGCGCAATTGCCCACCACCTCGCCCAGGTCCGCTGGATTCGATCCGGCGCGGCTCGAGGTCCTGCACGCGACGACGAAGCGCTTCGTGGACGAGGGCAGGCACGCGGGCATCATCACGCTGCTGGCGCGCGACGGGAAACTCGTGGACTTCCAGACGTACGGCTTTCGCGACGTGGAAAAGCGCCTGCCGATGGAGCGCGACACCATCGTCCGCGTTTATTCGATGTCCAAGATCATCACCTGCGCCGCGACGCTGATGCTGATGGAGGACGGCCAGTTCAACCTCGACGATCCCGTCGCGAAATATCTCCCCGAGTTGAAGGACATGAAGGTCTGGGCCGGCGGCACGCAGGATGAGCCCAAGACCGAGCCGCTCAAGCGGCCCATCACCATCAAGCATCTGCTCACCCACACCAGCGGGCTGATCTACGACTTTCAAGGCAACGACGAATTGACCAAGCTCTGGCGCAGCGCCGGATTGTGGACCGGGCCGGGCCTGACAAATTTCATCACCAAGCTGGCCGGGCTGCCGCTGAAGCATCAGCCCGGCGACGCCTACACCTACGGCGTGAACCAGGACGTGCAGGGCGCGTTGATCGAGCGCGTGTCCGGCCAGCGGTTCGGCGCGTTCCTCGAGGAGCGGATCTTTCGTCCGCTCGCCATGAAGGACACTGGCTTCGATGTGCCCGCGGAAAAAATGCAGCGCCTCGCGAAGACGTACAAACTCGTGGACGGAAAATTCGTGGAGGACGCGCCGCTCATCGAGACGTGGCCGGAACCGGGACGCGGCATCGAGGCCGGCGGCGCGGGCATCTTTTCCACGGCGGGAGACTACGCGCGCTTCGCGCAAATGCTTTGCAACGGCGGCACGCTCGACGGCAAACGCATCCTCGGCCGCAAGACCATCGAGCTGATGACCGCCAACCACATGGTAACGCTGCCCAACAACCAGGCCGCGTCGCGCCCCAAAGGCTTCGGCCTCGGCGTGGAAGTGACCACCGACCTCGGCCAGCTTTCGATGCCGTCGAGCCTCGGCCAGTTCGGCTGGTACGGCGCGGCGACGACCTACTGCCAGATCGATCCGAAGGAGCGCCTCGTGGCCATCGGGCTGGTGCAACATTTCCCGTTCAACCAACACGGCTTCTTCGCGAAATTCCAGACGGGCTATTATCAGGCGTTGAAGTGATGGGGCACCGCGGAACTGCGGGGAAAAAGTTTTTAACCACGGATGAACACGGATGAACACGGATTTGGGGAGCGCGGGCGTCTCGCCGGACACATCCGATTCGGATGGCGGCGTCAGCGAATTTCCTTTGGCCGCACCGCCCTCGAACCCAAGGCCGCCCTCTGCGCGAAGCCCGAACCGATGTCCGTCTGGCTGCGCCACCGTGTGCCCGCGTCGAACTGGATGCTCCGCGGTCTCCTCGGCGCCGTGCCGCACGACGAAGCTCCGGAGCGAAATCCGTTCAAGTCTCTAAACTTCGATGCTACAAAAGGGCCGTGAACTCAAAGCGAAACCCTCGATGGCAAGCATTAACCTGAAGTTCCGAAAGCCTCATCGGTCAATCATTGAACTGCCAGAGACCGCTCTGCCGGGGTTCTGTATCATTACTGGCGTCAATGGATCGGGAAAGAGCCACCTTCTTGAGGCTATCGAAACTGGCAGCGTCGAAGTTCAGGGTCTCCCTCATGGGCAAGGGGCAATGCGCCGGTACGACTGGACGAGTTTTGCTCCTCAGATCGAGGAGTCCGCGAACCCGGCTCGCGTTCGGGAGCAACGCGAACAAGAGTTGAGAAATCTGACGGCGATAAAGAACGGCGTCGGTCCAACGTTGGTTGGATACTTTGTGCAGGCGGGAGTCTCAGGCGATAGTCACCTTTCTGACAAAAAATTCCTCAATGAGGCTGGCGAGGCTGCGCTCGCCCCTGTTCTGGGCAATTGCCAACGTCGTGGCACGCGAATCGGAAGTGGGGCAGCAGTGATGCTCGCGAAGCAGTTCCTCGCGCACCGTGGAGCTACACACAACAATTTCGTTCAGCATTTGGGGCGCTTCGGAGACTTAAAACGCTCTATCGAACAGCGTGCTACCGAGCTTGGCGTATCGGTTTTTGATCTCCCAGACGAGACATATCGAGAATACATGCCAATCGATCTGGCGACGCCAAATGTTCTACATTTCCAGTTTGCGGGGTGGTTCGCAGGATGGCATGCGGCGTGGGAGTTCAACAGGATACAACGCTATTACGCAACCGTTGAGGGCGAAACGAATCGCCATTATTTGACGGACGACATATTCCGCGAGCGGTTTGGCCCTGAACCTTGGGATTTGACCAACCGTGTTTTGCAAATCGCAGGAGTTCGGTATCGAGTGAACCGCCCGACGTTCGCGTACACCGCGATCGAGCAGAGCTTCAATCTTCGGTTTTGCGACCCGGAGGAGAATGTTGAGATTCAGGTAAAAGACCTTTCGTCTGGGGAGAAGGTTCTCTTGGCTATCATTCTTCTCCTGTATCAAACGAGCGGCGAAATGGGTGTCGCACCTATTCCTCAACTGCTACTGCTTGACGAGGTTGACGCGCCTCTACATCCATCATACACGAAGACGCTTGTCGATATCTTGAAGAACGAGCTCGTCGGCAAGTGTGGACTTAGGGTTATCATGACGACTCACGCGCCCAGCACAGTAGCACTCGCATCCGAGGGGACTGTTTTTGAGCTCGTACGCAAGCCGCGCCAGATTCGCCCGATTTCACCGGGTCAAGCAACCCAGATACTCTCATCCGGCTTCGTCTCCATTACGCCTACTGACATCATCGTAATCACTGAGTCGAGTGATGATGCAGATTACTACCAGCGAGTCCACGCGAGCCTCGTAGAATCTGGGGTTCTAAACTCACATCCACCACTCAAGTTTTTGGCTGCATCGAAGGTTGGTAAGGATGGCCAAGGTGGAGGCTGCCCGCAGGTCACGAATTGGGCTCAGAAGCTCCACGGCCTCGGGTGGGATCGCTTTCGCGGATTGATTGATCGCGATTCGGGGAATGTTGGCGATGATGTCGTCAAGGTCATCTCGCGGCACAGCGTGGAGAACTATCTTTACGACCCCTTGACAGTCTGCGCGTTTCTCATTCATCGAGGAATTCTGCCATCATTCAGCACCGTCAAGCTGAGCCGACTCGCCGCCGCGGAACTGTTAAGCCTTAGCCAGTCTGACCTACAGAAGGTGGTAGATGGGTTCTTCGAGTGGCTAGCAAAGGAGGCAGGAGAACCCGCGATTCATACTAGTTCGAGAATCGCTGTGGCCTATCTGAAATTGCCAAGCATCCAGATTCCCAATTGGTGGGTCGAAACGAATGGGCATCAGTTAGAAGCCCTCCTCAGAAAGTTCTTGAATCCACTCAGCGCGAGCCAGAACCGCGGGGCACTAATTAAGGAGAACCGTGACGAGATCATCGTGTTCCAAACGAAGACACTGCCCGAGGTGATCTCTCGTGATCTGGCCGCCATCTTTACCGAGCTCCAAAAAATCGCATAGAGACTCGTGGCTCATCCCTCCGAAATGCCTTGTGCCCGTTGCGCTCTTTCGCTGCCGGCAGCGGTGGACACGCCCGCGCTCCCCACTCTGCGTTCGGAAAGCAATTCTCCTTGAACCGCGCGGCGTCGAAACGCAAGTTCGTCTCGGTATGAGGAAAAACCACTCATGATCGAGCCGTTGCTGTTGACCACCACCCGGGTCTCGACCTTCGACGGCCAGCATCCGCTCACCGCTGCGAGCGGCTTCTTCTTCGAGAACGGCGGCCGGCTGTTCCTCGTGACGAGCCGCCACGTGCTGATCGACACCCCGAGCAAGCACTTCCCCAATCGCATCGAGATCGAGCTGCACACCGACGCCACGAATCTCACGCGCTCGACCGGTTTCTCGGTGTGGCTGTATCGCGACGGCAAGGCTGTCTGGCGCCAGGGCAAGGATGCCGGCGGCGAGATCGACGTGGCGGTGATCGAACTGGAGCGCGCGGCGCTGCCGCAGCCGGTCGTGCTGCAGTGCTTCACGCCGACGCACCTGCAAGGCTCGCTGCAGGAGGTGGAAGTGGGCACGTCGCTGTTGATCGCCGGATTTCCGCTGGGCTTCCACGACGCGCTCCACCACCTGCCGGTGGTGCGACAGGCGGCAATCGCCTCGTCCTTTGGCCTGCGCTTCCAGGGGGCGGGCTACTTCCTGACCGATGCGCGGACGCACCGCGGCACCAGCGGCGCGCCGGTGGTGATGCGCAGCCCGGCCACCGATGCGCAATTGCCCTGGAAGCTGCTCGGCGTGCATTCCGCGCGGATGGACGTGGGCGGCCGCGACGCGCAACTCGACGAGACGCTGGGGCTGAACTGCGCCTGGTATGCCGACATCCTGCTCACGCTGACGACTTGAGGCGGCCGGAAGGCGAGCGCACTCCCCGTCCGTGTGTATCCGCCGTGCTCGCGCATCATCGCGACAGGTCGCCGAAGCTTTGAAGCAACCCGCGGCGCTGCCTCTCCAGAACCGAGCCGGAAACACCGCGTTCACACCGACGCCGCCAAGTCCTTAATTCATTGGAATTGAGCCACTTGCGAGTTGAAATGGTTCTCCTCAGAGGTGAAACGGTTCACCTCGTAGGACCGTCGTCTGACCTCGATGGTCAACGCGTTTTCCAAGAGGTGAATGAGCCGACCTCCAAGCACCGGCATCGGTGGTCCGAGGTCCGAGACCGGAGGTCCGAGGCGCAACGGCGAACCGCGAAGCTCGAAATCCGACCTGCGAGCTGTGCGCGTTCAGTTCCGAGCGTTGTCGGTTCACCTCGAACTGAAACCATTTTCATCGCTCCGGCGGCGGCGACAGGGCGCGGGTTTCTCGGCGTAGCGCCGAGGCACAGGAGATTCGATCCTTGGAGCGACCCGGTGTCCGCCCGCGCGGCGCAGGCACGCTCAAGGCCCCGGCGTCGCGCGAATCTGGTAGAAGAGATAGGGCGGCGCGGCGTTGGTGTTGGTGAGCGCGAGCGTGTAGCCGTTGGTCTGCATCAGGAGATTGCTCGCCGGCTGCCAGTTGGTCAGGTCGGAGGTCTGCCACGGAAACAGGACGAAGTTGGTGACGACGTTCGCCTCCATGCTGAAGCGGCCGTTCGTGCCGACTTGCGGCGACGAGAGGAAAATCCACGGCTTCGTCGGGACCGGGATTTGCAGCAGCGTGGCCCACTGTGAGAAATTCTTGCCGACGAAGTCCTGGAAGTTGTTGAAGCGGGCGCGCTCGTTCATCAGGTTCGTCTTCAACGACGGACTGGCATTGGTCAGGAGCTGGTTCCAGACGGAATTGAGGTTGTCGATCATCGTCTGCGTGATCGTGGCGGTGCCGCCGTTGGTGGCGAGCAGCGCCGCCACGGCGGGTTGGAAGTCGAGCACGACCTGCGCGGCGTCCAGAGCCAAGGGGATGTTCGTGCTGATCATCTGCACGAGTTCCGCCGTGTGCTGCCAGTACAAGCCGGTCAACCGCCGGCCTTCCCCGGTCTGATCCATGAGGCTTTGCAAAGCGTGAAAACTTGCCAGCGAGACTTGAGCGCCGGCCGGCGAAAGTGCGCTGGCTTCGAGGGTGGGAAGCGACGTGGCGATGAGCGGGGAGGAAGACGAAAGCCTGACGAGCAGTTGGAGGAGGTAGACGAAGCACGGGTCCCCGACGGAGATGACCGCGCTCGCCACAAGCGATCCTGATTGGCATGAGAGCGTGCAGTCGCCGCCGCCCGACCCGCGCTCCAGGTTAATTGAGCCAACAGCAGGCGAGATACTTCTCAGGAGAGTCGAAGAGCAATCCGAACCCACCGTGTATGCGAACATGTCGGAGACGTCGGCAACTGTTCCATCAGAAAAGTCTTCAAAGAGCTTCACGTGGGCAGTGTAATTGGTGACGAAGACTACGACCTTTGGGTCGAGGCGAAGGTCTTGAATGTAGGGCATTTGAAGAACCTTGCTGAGGCTGACCTCGGTGCCGACACTGTCGCTAAGTTTCAGTTGAAGCACACGGTCCGGCAGACGCGCATCGCCGTTGGTGAAGGCGCCTGGCTCGACGGGAACGGGTGCGCCGTGGTCTTTGCGGAAGAAGAGACTTCGAAGCAACGCTTGGATGGCCGGCGGCGCGGCGTTGCTTTCAAAAGTACAGACGAGTCCGAGGCTCAAGACTCCTGGCGGTGCGTAAATCGCGAATCGCGCACCTTCGAAACTCACGGGACGTGACCCGTCTCCCAAATCTCCCCCGAGCGCGATTTGACCGGGTCCATTCCCGACGCTGTTAACTCCGACGGCTGCCTCAAATTCCGGGTTCGAGAGAAGAATCCGGCCACCGGTCCAAGTCGCGTTTGATTGCGCGGTCAAGGTGGCGGTCGGGTCGAGGAGGAACGTCGAAAAGAAGGGATACGTCACCGTCGCCGGCGAGAATCCCAGCGTGAAGGTCGTGTTGGACCGATAGTCCTTCAACACCACGGCATTCAACGGCGGCGGGTTGCTGTACAACAGGAACGAGCCGACACCGTCGGCGGTGCTGATTCGCTGTCCAAATGGGACGTTGAGAAAGTTTCCGAACAGACGGTTGTTCGTGGCGGAGATGATCTCGAAGACGTCGTTGCTGGTAATGCTGTTCTGGAATCCGTTCGCGAACCGGACTTCGAGTGTGGGGGAACTCAGCGAAATGCTGTGGAAGGGAACAGAGTCGGCAATTGAGATCTGGTCGAAGCTCCCGTTGGTGCGCCCGCCGATGTTGAACAACATTTTGACGGCCTGCCCCACGTTCAGAAACTCCACCGAGAACCGGCCCGAAAGCAACGTCTTGTTCGTAAGAGTCTGCGAATCCACCGAGATGGTTCCGCCCGGCAGCGCGCCGTTGCCGGTCAACGACCCGCCCTCAATATTCATGGATGTTTGCGCAATGGTCGCGCCGTCCAAGCGCAGCGCCGCATTGGTCGTGTATTGGTTGAGGCCCGCAGTGAACCGCGCCGTCCGGTTGGAGACTTCCAGCAGGCCCCGGTTTTCGAACAGCGCACTGTAGCCGTAGATCGGATTGGTGGCGGACGTAATCCGAAAGGCGCCATAATTGAGGACCGTGGGCGGCAGGTTCATTTGCGTGTCGGCGTAGAACTCCGCCCCGTCATCCGCAAAGAAGCTGCCCTCGTTCCGAACTGTCGCCCCGCTCACCACACTGAAAGGCGAATGCAGGCGCGTCGTTCCGCGGAGGATCAGGAGGCGCTGCGACAGGCTCGGATAACCAGACTCGTCGCCGATCAACGTCGCGGTGTTGCTCACGATG
>DATDFH010000492.1:0-2898 GCA_036522715.1 Verrucomicrobiia bacterium | reverse complement strand
GCGATAGCCCATCTTCTGCGCCGCGTCGCAGGTCATCGCCGAGCGGAAGCCGCCGCCGCAATACATGATGATCTCGGTGTCCGGGTCGGGATGCGCCTTTTCGAGGTCGCGTTCGAGGATCCCCTTGCCGAGATGCTTCGCCTCGACCGCGTGGCCAGCGGCCCATTCGTTGTCTTCGCGCACGTCGAGCAGCACGGCCTCGGGGTTCGCCTTCAGCCGCGCGCCCGCTTCGTCAAGCGTGATCTCCTTGATGCGCGACTTGGCGTCATCCACGAGTTTGAGGAAGCCGGGCGAGTGTTGCATGGCGATACGATAGAAGCTCAAAGCTCAAAGCTCAAAGTTCAAAAGAAGCTCGAAGCTCCACTGCCCAAGTTTCAAGGCCGGACGCGCGGTGACTGGAGCTTGGATGTTGAGAATTGTTTTGAGCTTTGAGCTTTGAACTTGGAACTTCGCACGCGTGTTCTCGGCGAAATCAAACGGCGGCATCCTCGGCGGCATTCTGCTGGCGGTCTTCATCTGGGGTGCGAACAACGCGGCGGTCCGCTTCTGCGTGCGCGAGTGGGGGCCGTCGTTGCTCGCGAGCACGCGCTTTCTTTTCGCCGGGCTGCTCCTGCTCGCGTTGCTGCGCTGGACGGATTTGCTGGGACGCCCGAAACCGCTCAACGCCGCGTTGCGGCGCGAACTGTGGCTGCGCGGCGGGTTGAGCATCGCGGGCTACGTGCTGGTGTTCAATTACGCGCTGGTCTTCACCTCGGCGTCGAACGTCGCGCTCTACATCGCCACGTCGCCCGTGTGGGCGCTGATTTGGGAGGGGCGGCCGGCGGCGACGTGGCGTTCCGCGCAACGCTACGGCGCGGCGGCGCTGGCGCTCGTCGGCGTCCTGGTCCTGTTCTGGCCCGCGCTTGATTTCCGCACGAACCGCTGGCTCGGTGACGCGCTCGCGCTGGCGTCCGCGGTGCTTTGGACCAACTACGGCCGGCAGTGCCGCCGGCTGGGCGAGCACCTGTCCGGCGCGGAGATGACGGCGCACAACATGTGGCGCGCGGGGCTGATGCTCGTGCCGTTCGCGCTGGTGGAGACGGCGATCCGCGGCTGGCACTGGCGTTGGGACGTGGCGGTGGCGCACAGCTACACGATCGTGGGCGGCGTCGTGGTGGCGTTCGCGCTGTGGAGCAACGCGCTGCGTCACTGGCCGACGAGCAAGGTGTATTTGTTCATGAATCTCATCCCGCTGAGCACCGCGATGTGGGCGCACGTGACGCTCCGCGAACCCATCTCGCCGAACTTCTGGCTGGCGATGCTGCTCATCGTCGCCGGCGTCCTCATCGGCCAAACGAACTGGACGAAGGTGCTGGGCACGCGCTGGCTGCCCGCCGATTAGCAGTTTCGAGTTTTAGGTTTCGAGATTCTCGTTAGGCTGCGCCGCGTATGGATGTGAAGAACTTGAACGAAGTCCCGGCGTTCACCACGAAGGACGGATCGGAAATCCGCGAGCTGCTTGCCTACCGCAACTCCGCCGTTCGCAACCAAAGCCTCGCCGAGGCGCGCGTGCCCGTCGGCGGCAGCACGATGGAGCATTACCACGAGAAGGCGGAGGAGATTTACTTCATCACCCACGGCGCCGGCCGGATGCGCATCGAAGGTGAACTACGCGACGTGCGAGCCGGTGACGCTGTCGCCATCCTTCCCGGCAAGAAACACAAGCTCTGGAACACCGGCGACGAAACGTTGCGCCTGCTCTGCTGCTGCGCGCCGTGTTACGAGCACAGCGACACGATCATCACCGAAAGCTGGCGCCTGCGAACTTGTTTGAACACATGAAGCGCGTCCTCATCGCCGGCCTGTTCCACGAAACGCACACGTTCCTCGAAGGCACCACCGGCCTGAAGGATTTCAAAATTCAGCGCGGTGAGGAACTGCGGCGTTGCGCCGGCGACAGTTCACCACTGGGCGGCGTGCTTGAGTCCGCGAAAAAATTCGGCTGGGACATCTTGCCGACGGTGGACTTCCGCGCGTCACCGAGCGCCACCGTCGAGGATGAAGTGCTCGAAACGTTTTGGCGCGAATTCGTCCGACGCGCCGAGCCGCAACTCGCCCGCGGCGTGGACGCAATCTATCTCGTGCTGCACGGCGCGATGGTCACGGAGTCGTTCCACGATGTGGAAGGCGAATTCCTCACTCGTATTCGCAGGATGCCAGGCGCGGCGCAGTTGCCGATCTTCGGCGTGTTCGACCTGCACGCAAACTTCACCCAGCGCATGGCCGATCTCGCCAACTGCCTCGTGGCCTACCGCGAGAACCCGCACACCGACGCGCGCGCCGCCGCCCAGACCGCTGCGGCGCTGTTGCAACGCTCGTTCGACACCGGCCAGGCGCCGCGCATGTTCTGGCAGCATCCTCCGGTGATGTGGCCGCCGACTGGCACCGGCACCGCCAACGAGCCGATGCGCTGGCTCGAAGCGCTGGCCCGTCGGATCGAGTCCAATCATCCGGAGATTTGGGTTGCCAATGTCGTCGCAGGCTTTTCGTTTGCCGACACACCCGACACCGGCGTGAGTTTTTCCGTGGCTACGGTTGAAGGAGAAGCCCATGCGAAGGCAACTCTCGCCGAGTTGAGCGCGCTCGCGATCACCCATCGCAGTGAAGGCAACGTCGTCGATCCGCCGATCGACGACGTAATGCGCAAGCTCTCGCCGCTGCCCGCCGGCCTCACTGTGCTGGTCGAACCGTCGGACAACATCGGCGGCGGCGCGCCCGGCGATGGCACGGGATTGTTGCGTGCGCTCGTGGAACATCGCGTTCCCAACTCCGCCATCGCGATCAACGACCCGCAGGCGGTGCGACAGATCGCCGCGTTGCCAATCGGCGCGAAGACCACGTTGCCCATTGGCGGCAAAG
>DATDFH010000491.1:0-7979 GCA_036522715.1 Verrucomicrobiia bacterium | reverse complement strand
CTCTGCCTGCTCGACGCCTGCCGCTACGGCTTCACGGATTGGGGCGTGACGCATTTGAAGGAGGTGCAGAATGCGAGCGTGAGTTCGGCGGCGTTCAAATACGCTGTGCTCCCGTTCGGCGGAATCGCAGGCGCGTATCTTTCGGGCTGGGCCACCGACCGTTTCTTCGGCGGCCGGCGCGGACCGGTCATCTGCGTGCTGCTTGTGCTGCTGGGGATGCTCGCCGTCGCTTACAATACCGTCATTCACTGGGGCCTGCCGGCGTCGATCACGATCTTGTTCCTGATTGGCTTCTGCATTTTCGGGCCGCAGGTGCTGCTGGTCGGCACGTTTCCGGTGGACCTCGCCCGCCGCGGCACGGCGGCGGCGGGGGCGGGCTTCGTCAATTTCATGGGCTACATGGGCGCGGCGGCGGGCGACAAGGTGACGGGCAACCTCGCACAAGCGCGCGGGTGGCATTTCGCGGTGTGGTTCTGGGCCGGCTGCGCTTTCGCTGGCGCGCTGGTCATCGCGTGTTTGTGGAATGCCACCGCCCGGAACGACACGGCGGAGTCCAAGCACGAAGCGTGAGGCGAAAATCACTTTCCAACCGCGCGGCAGGCGTGTTTCATCCGTAGCCGCACGAATCTGAAATGAGAGCCATCATCATCGGGGCGGGACGCGGGCGGCGGTTGATGCCGACCACGGCCGACACACCCAAATGCTTCGCCGACGTGCAGGGCCGCCGCCTGCTCGACTGGGCGTTGCGTGCGTTTTCCGGCGCGGGCGTCACGGACATCTGTTTCATCGGCGGCTACCAGATCGACAAGGTGCGCCGCGATTATCCGCAGTTGACGTTCCGTCACAACGCCGGCTGGGAACACAACAACATCCTCGCCTCCCTCATGCAAGCGGAGGACCTGATGGGCGGAGGCTTTATCTGCTGCTACTCGGACATTTTGTTCACGAGTGATGTCATCCGCCGAGTGCTGGCGAATCCAGCGAACATTGTGCTTAGCGTGGACACCCGGTGGCTCGAGCGCTACCAGCACCGCACGCAACATCCGCCCGACGACGCCGAGAAAGTTACCGCGCGAAACGGCCACGTCACGCGCATCCACCGACACATCACACCGGCCGAGGCGCACGGCGAATACACCGGCATTGCGAAGTTCACACCCGCGGGCGCAGCACAGTTGCGCGAACATTTCCACCGCGCCCGCGCCACGCACGTTGGCAAGCCTTGGCGCGAAGCGGCGGTGTTCGACAAGGCGTACCTGATCCATCTCTTCCAGGACATGATCGAGGCCGGCGTGAAAATGGCCCACGCCGACACCCCGGGCAGTTACATGGAAGTGGACACGCAGGAGGACTTCGAGTTGGCGCGCAAACACTGGCGAGGCGACGCGTGAGCAAACTTCTCTTCCCCGCCTCCGTCGTTGGCTCGTTGCCGCGGCCCGCGTTCGTCCTCGATCTCATCAACGACCGCCCGCCGCTGCCGCCGATGGAATATGAGCGCCGGATGCAGGCGGCGGTCGGTTACGCAGTCGCGATGCAGGAGCACGCGGGCCTGGATGCCGTCACGGACGGCGAGTGGTGGCGCAAGTCCTACATCGGCGTCATCGCCGAACTCGCGCAGGGCTTTGAGCTCGGCGCGCTGTCCGATGGCCGGCCATTCACGCTCGTCGTGGACAAGCTCGCGCCCAAGACGCCGGGCTTCATCGCGCGCGAAGTCACGTTCCTCAAGACCATCACGAAACGACTCATCAAGGCCACCTTGCCGTCGCCCGCGCTGCTGGGCGAGCGGATGTGGGATCGCGCCAAGTCGGCGAAGGCGTATCCGCAGCGTGACGATTTCGTACGCGCGTGCGTGCCCGTCCTGAGACGCGAACTCGAACTCGTGCGCGCCGCCGGCGCCGACATCGCACAGATTGACGACCCGCACCTTTGCCTTTTCGTCGATCCCGAAGTGCGCGCGAAATATTCCGACCCAGACGCCGCCGCCGCGTTCGCGGTGGATATGATCAACGAAGTCGTCAGCGACGTGAGCGGCATCAAGATCGCGGTGCATCTCTGTCGTCGCGCAGGCGGACGCGCGCGCGGCGAAGTCTCGCACGGCGGCGGCTACGGCCCGATCGTTCCCTATTTGAACCGGTTGAAGGTTCACCACCTCACGATGGAATTCACCGCGCCGTCCGCCGGCGACATGGCGGTGTTTCGCGAATTGCGCGGGGACCTCGAGATCGGCCTCGGCTGCGTGGACGTGACGCCCGGGCGCATTGACTCCTCGGAAACCATCGCGGGCCGCGTGCGTCAGGCGTTGAAACATCTCGCGCCCGAACGCATCACCTTGAATCCCGATTGCGGCTTCGCCCCCGGCTCCGGCGCGGTGGTGAGCATCGACGAAGCGTACCGCAAGCTTTGCAATGAAGCCGAGGCGGCGCGGATGCTTCGCGCGGAATTTGGCAAATGATCAAGCCCGGCAGGGAGCCGTGCCTCGACGATGCATCGCGTCATCCTCCATCTCGACATGGATGCGTTCTACGCGTCGGTCGAGCAGCGCGATAATCCGGCGCTCAAGGGCAAGCCGGTGATCGTGGGCGCGCCACCGACACAGCGCGGGGTGGTGGCGGCGTCCAGTTACGAGGCGCGAAAGTTCGGCGTGCGCTCGGCGATGCCCAGCGTGACGGCGGGGCGGTTGTGCCCGGCGGGAATTTTTGTGCGGCCGAGGATGGAAGCGTACAAGAGCGAATCGCGGGAGATCATGGCCATCGTGCAACGGCTCGCGGGCGAACTGATCCAGCAGGTTTCGATTGACGAGGCGTACGTCGATGTCTCGGCGCAATGCCAGGGCGTGTCGGCGGATGAAAGCTTGGAACGAGCGCTGCCGCTGGCGCGGGAAATCAAAGACATCATCCGCGCGCAGCGCGGGTTGACGGCCACCATCGGCATCGCGCCGAACAAATTGCTGGCGAAGCTTGCGAGCGATTTCAAAAAGCCCGACGGCCTCACCGTCATCCGCGAATCGGAGAAGGTGGCATTCCTGCGTCCGTTGCCCGTGCGCTCGCTGCACGGCGTCGGGCAGGTGACGGCGGAGAACCTGGCGCGCGCCGGCATCGGCACCGTCGGTCACTTGCAGGATTACGCTGGCGACCTGCGCGCGCTGGTCGGCTCGTGGGGGCCGGAGTTGAAGCGATTTGCCTTCGGCGACGACGATCGGCCGCTCGAACTGGGCGACGAGGTGAAGAGCATCAGCAGCGAGAACACCTTCCTGCGCGACACGGATGACCGGCCGACGTTGCGCAGGTGTTTGAAGGAGCAGGCGGAGGACATCTCGAAGTCGCTCACGCGCCGCCGTCTCGCCGCGCACACCGTGCAGGTGAAGGTGCGCTACGGCGACTTCCGCACGCTCACGCGGCAGATCTCCGTCGAGGAGCCGGTCACCGAGGCGCGCGAGATTTACCGGCTCGGGTGCTGGCTCCTGGCGCGCGAAAAACTGGTGAACCGTCCGCTGCGGCTGCTCGGGCTGGGCGTGAGTGGATTGGTCG
The DNA here is from genome assembly GCA_036522715.1 of Verrucomicrobiia bacterium. Lineage (GTDB taxonomy): Bacteria > Verrucomicrobiota > Verrucomicrobiia > Limisphaerales > JACQFS01 > DATDFH01. Next base: position 4,452 of record DATDFH010000491.1, on the reverse strand, counting down.
AGGCGCAGGCGCGGCAATTGAACCTGCCGCTGTAACACTGCGCGCTCGTCAGTCGCGGCGCCGCAACGCACACTCCGCGTTGTGACGGACAAAGTGATTCAACTTGCTGCGCGCGTCGTGTCGCTCGCCGGCCCCGGCAAACCGGCGGACGCGGTGTTGCGCGACGTGCTCCGGCGCGAGCGCGATCCGGGCCTGGGCGGGGCGCGCGAAGTCAGCCGGACGGTGTTCAGTTTTTACCGCTGGCGCGGGTGGGCGAGTCCCGGTGCGCCCGTGGAGCAACAGATCGGTGAATGCTGCGAACTGGCGCGGCGTTTCGCGCAGACGCCGGAGAAATTTTCCGATGCCGAATTGTCGCGTGCCGTGCCGGACTGGATTCGCGAGGCGATGGAGTTCACCCCGGAGTGGTTGCGCAGCCTGCAAGCCGAGCCGGCGCTCTGGTTGCGGGCGAAACGAGGGCAGGGGAACGCGCTGGCGCAAAAGCTCGGCGATTGCTGGATTCCGCCCGAGCCGCGGTTGGCCGACGCGGTGCAGTATCGGGGCGAGGACGATCTGTTTCGTTCGCCGGAGTTTCACACGGGCGAGTTTGAGATTCAGGACATCGCGTCGCAACTCGTCGGCCTGCTTTGCGACCCGCAGCCGGGCGAGACGTGGTGGGACGCGTGCGCGGGTGAGGGCGGCAAGACGCTGCATCTCTCCGACCTCATGGCCAACAAGGGCCTCATCTGGGCGAGCGACCGCGCGGAGTGGCGGCTCAAGCATCTCAAGCGGCGCGCTGGTCGTGCGAAATGTTTCAATTACCGCAGCACGCTTTGGGACGGTGGCGCGAAACTTCCGACGAAGACGACGTTCGACGGCGTGCTCGTGGACGCGCCGTGCAGCGGCGTCGGCACGTGGGGCCGCAATCCGCACGCGCGCTGGACTACGACGGCGAAGGACGTGCGCGAATTGGCGGCGGTGCAAAAGCAACTGCTCTCCCACGTCGCATCGGGCGTGAGGCCAGGAGGAAAGTTGATCTATGCCGCGTGCACGTTGACGCGGGCGGAGACGAGTGGAGTGACTGAGTGGTTTAGCGCGGACGTGGAGGGTTTCGAGCCGCTCGCGCTCAATCTGAATATCGAGCGCCTCGTCACCTCGTCCCCTGCGATCACGCTGTGGCCGCAACAAACAGGCGGCAACGGGATGTTCGTTGCCGCCTGGCGCCGACGCGGTTGATGCACTCTCGCAGGAGGTGCGTCAGCGTTTTAATTTGAAAGCACGATGTCGTCGCTGAGCCTCGTGCGGCTGTCCTCAAACTTTTTGTTCGGGCCGGCCGAGCGCACGAGGACGCTGTTGCCGGAGAAGTAGATCGTCAGCGGCGTGCCCCATTGATCGACGAATTCGTTCTTCTCGTTGACTGGGATGCGGTTGGAGACAATCACGATGACGCTCTTGGCGTTCTTGCCGGAAAGCGCCTTGGCGACGTCGGCGTTGTTGCCCGAGGGATAGGTGCCGACCTTGTCCTTGTATTGCTGGAGGGCGATGAAGAGGTTCTCCACATCGGTTACGTAATTGCGGAACGTTTCGCCGGCTTTCCAGGTGCGATAGGTCTGGAATGCCCAGGCAGCGGTCACCAAACCGGCCAGAATCAAGACAGTCAGAGCGATCTTTTTCATCACCCGACAGTGTTGCAAAAATCAGGCCAACTTGGCGGGCGGCGGGGCGGTACTTTGGCGGATGATCAGTTCGGCCGGCAACCGGCGGGTCTCCGGCCGCTCGCCGCGGAGGAGTTTCAGCATCGCATCCATCGCGGCTGTGCCGAGGCGCAGCTTAGGCTGGCGGATCGTGGTGAGCGGCACGCGGAAGTATTCCGTGACGAGAATGTTGCCGAAGCCGACCAGCGACAAATCCTCCGGGATGCGCACGCGCTGGTTGAGCAGGGTGTCGGCGGCGCCGATGGCGACGAGGTCGTTGACGGCCTGAATAGCGGTCGCGCCGGTCCGTTCGCCGGCGAACTGCGCGGCGACGGCGGCACCTTCTTCGATCGTGGCACCGGCATTGAAAACAAGTTTCTCGTCCACCTCGATGCCGGCTTCGCGCAAGGCGCGGCGGTAGCCCTCGAAACGTTCCTGCGCCCACGGCGCAACGCTCGGCCCGCCGAAGAATGCGATGCGGCGATGGCCCAGTTCGAGCAGGTGCCGGGTGAGTTGCTGGCTCGCGAACACGTCCTCGGTCTCGATGCTCACGAAGTCGCGGCAGAACGGCGCGGCGTGGCCGAGCAACACGGTCGGGAACCGGCGGGCCTGGAGTTCGACGTAGATGTCGGCCTTGGGTTCGAGCCGGTACACGGGTGAGATGAACAGACCCTCGACGCGGCGCGACAACATGCGCCGGATGCACATCTCCTCGCGCTCAGGCTGGTTGAGCGAATGCGCGAGCATCAATTGATAGCCCAGTTCGTGCGCGCGTTCTTCGAGGCCCATGACGACGCGCGCAAAGATCGGATTGGTGCTTGCCGAGATGATCAGGCCAAAGAGTTTGGTGAAGCGGCTGCGCAGGCTCTGCGCCATCGCGTCGGGCACGTAGCCCATCTGCGCGGCGAGTGTCTTGATGCGCGCGCGCGTGTCAGGCGCCACGTCACGCACATCGCGCAACGCCTTCGACACAGTCATGACCGAGACGCCGGCGCGTTGGGCGATGTCTTTGAGGCGGACCATGGGAAAGCAACGGGTAAGGAATAAACTGTAATCAGGTCACACGTGCGAGCCGCTCCAGTGAAGTTTGTGCCGCAGCGTCTGGAAGAAGGACGCACCGGCCAGGCGCACCAGGCGCACCGTGCGACGGCTGCGGCGGATCGTCACGGTGTCACCAGCGCTCAACGCCGAAAGCGTGTGGCCGTCGGCGGCCAGGATGGTGTCGAGTTTTTCGCTGAGCACCTTTACGCAGACGGTGGAACTTAAATTCACGATCACAGAACGGTTGGAAAGCGTGTGCGGACAGATGGGCGTCAGCGCGAAGACCTCGGCCTGGGGCGAAACGATCGCGCCGCCGGCGGCGAGCGAATAGGCGGTCGAGCCGGTTGGCGAGCTGACGATCAACCCGTCGCACCGGTAATGCGTGAGCACCTCGCCATCGACGCTGACTTCGAGCTGCACCAGCCGGGGCAGGGTGCCGCGGCTGATGACGACATCGTTGAACGCCACGTGCGCGACGCGCCGGTTGCCGATGGCCGCCTTTGCTTCGAGCAGCGGACGCGTTTCGAGCGTGAAGTCGCCGGCCCAAATCTTTCGCAGCGCACCGGCGATTTCGTCGGAGGACACTGCGGTCAGAAAGCCCAGCCCGCCGATGTTGATGCCGAGGATCGGCGTGCGCACGCCGCCCAGTTCACGAGCGACGCGCAGCATCGTGCCGTCGCCGCCGAAGACCAGCACGGTATCGGTCTGCCGCGCCAGTGCGAGGGAATCGGCGCACGTGGGCACCTTCAGCCCGGCCAGCGCAGCGGATGCGGTGTCCGCGACGACCGCGCGCCCCGAACGCGTGATGAGCGCGGCGGCCTTGCGCAGCACCGCGGCGGCGGCGGACTTTTCCGCGTTGGCGATCAAGCCGACGCGGCGGATGTCAGGAGATTTTCTCAATCAGTGCCAGGAACTCGGTGTTGCCCGCGGGGCCGGTGAGCGGGGAATGCGTCACGCCGCGCCAGCGCAGCGACGGTTGCGTGCGGACGAACTCTTCCAGCTCAGCGATGACGCGTTGGTGAATCAAAGGATCCGTGATGACGCCCGCGCCTTTATCGGCCTCGGCCTTGCCCGCTTCAAATTGCGGCTTGATCAACGCGACGATGCTACCGGGCGCGCGCAGAATTGCAACGGCGGCGGGCAGAATCTTGCGCAACGAAATGAACGAGCAGTCGATGACCACGAGGTCCACGCGCGTGAATGGCTGCGGAAACTTCTCTGGCGTCAACTCGCGCGCGTTGGTCTTCTCCATCACGACGACACGCGGGTCCTGGCGGAGTTTCCATGCAAGCTGGCCGTGGCCGACATCGACGGCAAAAACTTTCGCCGCTCCGTGCTGAAGCAGGCAATCGGTGAATCCGCCGGTGGAAGCGCCGAGGTCGGTCGCGGTGAGGTCACGCACGTCGAGCGCAAAATGTGTGAGAGCGTGTTCGAGCTTGTGTCCTCCTCGGCTGACAAATTTCTCGAGTGTTGCGAGGCTGAGTACATCCGTGGCGCGGACCCCGTCGCTTGGTTTGCGAGCCGGCTGGCCGTTGATCCGGACCTGACCGGCGAGCACGGCCCGGCGGGCCTTCTCGCGGCTGTCGCAGAGACCGCGTTCCACCAGAGCGATGTCGAGCCGGGTTGCGGTCATTGCTGGCAGAGAGTCCCGGTGGCGGCGGGCGAAATCAAGTCGTGGGAAAGTTGAGCTGCCCTTCAATTGTCGCGCACACCATCGGCTGGACTCAGTTTTCTTACTCTT
>DATDFH010000490.1:0-6450 GCA_036522715.1 Verrucomicrobiia bacterium | reverse complement strand
GGTTGGGTCCTCATGGCCGGTGATGACCATGAAGCTGGAGCAATGGTCGCGGTGCGTGATGGGAATGCCCGCGTAGTTCGGCCCGGCAACGAACGACGAAATGCCCGGCACGACCTCGAACGCGATGCCAGCCGCCGCGATCTCCTCGGCCTCTTCGCCGCCGCGGCCGAAAATGTAAGGATCGCCGCCCTTTAGGCGCACGACGGTCTTGCCCTCCTTTGCCTTGCGCACGAGCAACTGGTTCAACTCGTCCTGCGGGATGGCGTGGTCCTTCGCGCGCTTGCCGCCGTAGATCACCTCGGCGGTCTTGGGCGCGAGGCGCAGCAGCTCGGCGTTGACCAGCGCGTCATAGACGACGACGTCGGCGCGCGCGAGCAACTCCGCGCCGCGCAGCGTGAGCAAGCCCGGATCGCCCGGCCCGGCGCCGACGAGATAGACAGTGCCTTTGGTTTTTGCAGCCATTGCTTTTGTTCTACTTCAATTTCAATTCGTTCGCCAACCGCCGACCCAACGCCGCCGCTTCGGCTGCCGGCGCGCGTCCTTCGATGCGCAACGCCTGCTCGCCGCGAAAGTGAATCGCGCGCAAATGAACTTCGCCGCTGCACACTTTAGCGTAGGCAGCCGTTGGGCTGAGGCAACCGCCGCCCATCGCGTCGAGAAACGCGCGCTCGGCGCTCACGCTCTGGAAGGTTGCCTCGTGGTTTAGCGCCGCGGCGATGGCCTCGATCCGCACATCGTTCACGCGCGTCTCGATGCCCAGTGCCGCCTGGCCGACGGCGGGAAGCATTTCCTCCAAGCTGAGGAACACGGCGCGCAAGCGGGGCGGCACGTCCTGTCCTTCGAGTCGTCCGTCGCCGGTCACGCGATAGCCGAGCCGGCCCAGGCCCGCGGCGGCAAGGATCGTGGCGTGGAGGCTGGTACTCTCTGCGAGTTTGCGCAAGCGAGTGCCCACGTTGCCGCGCATCTCGACGACGTTGAGGTCCGGACGCAATGCGAGCAGTTGCATCCGACGGCGTGTGCTGCTGGTTGCGACCGTGGCACCCGGCGGCAAATCCGAGACCGCAGGAGCAGACGTGAGAAGGCTTCCACACTCCATGGTGCCTGCGGTTAGGGAGGAAGCGGAAGAAACCTCCGTACGTCGGCTCGTGTAGAGCGACATCAGGAGCACGTCGCGCACGTCGGCGCGCTCGCTCGCGGCGGAGAGTCTGAGGCCATCGGGCAATTCGGTCGGCAAGTCCTTCAGGCTGTGAACCGCGAGGTCGGCCTCGCCGTTGAGCAACGCGATTTCGAGTTCCTTGGTGAAGAGACCTTTGGGCAGCGACTTGCCGGATTCGGTCAGCGAGGCGGCCTGGAGTTTGTCACCGGTCGTTTTGAAGGTGCGGATTTCAAACGCCTGCGCCGGAAACGCCGCCCGGCAACGAGCCAGGATGTAATTCGCCTGCGCCAGCGCCAGCGCGCTGCCACGGGAGGCAATGCGGATGATCGGTTCCGAGTTCAAATGCGCGAAAAAGTTACGACCCGGGCGCCCTGATTGCACGCCTTCAGTCGTGCCCGAAGGCGGGGCGTTGCGCGCCCGATGAAGTCTGCGGTGGACGCGCGCTGGTCAACTCGCGCGCGCGGTCGCGGATGATCGCGTCGCAGCGCACGATCTCCTCCTTGCGCTGCCGGATGTAATCGTCGGCGATGGCCTGGAGGTCGTCCACGTTGTACAGATAGACGTTGTCGAGGAAGTTCACCTCCGGCTCGATGTCGCGCGGGACGGCGATGTCGATCAGCAACAGCGGCCGGCCGCGACGGCGCTTCATCACGGCATCGATCTTCGACCGATCGATGATGTGGTGCGGCGCGGCAGTGCTGCTGATGACGATGTCGATCTTGTCGAATTCCTCCGACCACCGGTCCCAATGCACGGCGCGGCCGTTGAGTTCCTTGGCCAGTTCCGCGGCGCGGTCGTAGGTGCGGTTGGCGACGATGACGCTCTGCGCCCCGCGGCTCAGGAGGGCGCGCGCGGCCTTCTCGCTGGTGTCGCCGGCGCCGATGACCATGACCTGGTGGCCACTCAACGCGCTGAAGATTTTCTCGGCGAGTTCGACGGCAACAGCCGCGACCGAAGTGGCGCCGCGCTGGATGTTCGTCTCGGTGCGGATGTGTTTGGCGACGTTGAACGCCTTTTGAAACGCCTTGTTGAGCCGGCCGCCGGTGAACTTGTGCTGGAGCGCCAGTTCGTAGGCCTTCTTGAGCTGACCGAGGACTTCCGTTTCGCCGAGCACCATCGAGTCGAGACCGCACGCGACACGGAAGAGGTGTTCGATGCTTGCCGGCTCGGAGAGCTTGTAGAGTTCGTCGTTAAGCGGGTCGCGATACTCGACGCAGTTGGTGAGGAAGGATTGAAGTTCAGCGAACGCGCGCGCCGGTTCGAGCGCGGTCACGGCGTAAAGCTCGACGCGATTGCACGTGGAGAGGATCACCGCCTCGTCGGCCAGGCCGGTCTCGCGGAGCAATTGCAGAGTGGCCGGCACGCGCGCCTCGGCGATGGCGAAGCGCTCGCGCACGGGCAGCGGCGCGGTGCGATGACTCAAGCCGAGGCAGACGAGCGCCATATCAAGGGTTGTGGATCGGCGAGAGGAGGTTGAAGCCCCAGAACGTCAGCATGACGAAGGTAAAACTCGCGACCGCGCCCCAAGCGAGGCGTTTGCCGTGCTGGCGAAAACCCCAACGCAGCACGACGAGCGCAAGATAGATCAACCACACCAACGCCGACCACATGATCTTCGGATCGCCGCGCAGCAACGCGACCACGTCCTGCTGTTTCGCCAGCATCGGCGCGAAGGCCAGCCCGGCCGTGAGCAGCGCGAAGCCCGCCGAGAGCAGTCCGCTCATGATGGCTTCGAGCCGTTGGATCGGTGGAAGGAAGGATAACGCGGCGCGGAGTTTGTGGAGTTTGAGATTGCGATCCTGGACGAGGTACATCGCCGCCGCGATCGAGCCGAGTCCGAACGCACCGTACGCCAAGGCGATCAATGCGACGTGGGCGCTGACGAGACCACCGCGGTAATTGGCCGCGCTGTCCGGCGGAACCAGCAACGCGAAGACGCCCACGCCGAACACCACCGGCGCCACGAACGCGCCGAACGAACGGACACGGCCCCACAGACCCATCACGAGGTACGCGCCCGCAATGGTCCAGATGATGAACGACGTGACTTCGTAGAGGTTGCCGATGGGGCAGCGGTGTTGTTCGACACCGCGCTGGAGGACCGCGACCGTGTGTGCGCCGAAGCCGGCGAGCAGCACGAAGTAGTTGACCCAAGTATCGCGTCGCAGTCCCTGACGGAGCAGGAAGACGGAGTACAACAGGCTCACGCCATAAACAAACACGGCGAGTTCGAAGAACTGGCGGTCGGTCAGCATGTTGCCGCGAGGAGGTTAGTTCAGGCGGAGGACGCTGCAAGCCGCAAGTCGGCGCCACGCGGCGGGAAAGCCAGTTGCAGTTTGCGCGGTGCTCGGCTAGTTAAGCAGTCATGCGCTTCATAGGCAGCGTCATCGAAAAATTGCAGCGGCACCCCAAACGCGTGGTGTTTCCGGAAGGCACCGAACCGCGCGTGTTGCAGGCGGCACGGCAGTTCTACTCACTCCGGCTCGGCGCGCCGATTCTGCTGGGTGACCGCACCAAGATCAAAGACGCGGCGACGCAGTTGAACCTTTCGCTCGAAGGCGTCCGCATCATCAACCCCGAAGAGAGCGAGGAACTGGACAACTTCGACCGCCGTTACGAGACGCTGCGCCGCTCCAAGGGCATCCGCACCGAGGAGGCACGCGAGGCGATGACCAAGCCGACCTACTTCGCGGCGATGATGGTCGCGATGCACCAGGCCGACGGCGTGGTGTCGGGTGGCAGCGAATCGGCCGGCAGTTCGTTGCGGCCGCTTTTCCAGATCATCAAGGTCGCCCCGCGCGCCAGCACCGCGTCGAGCTGCATGATCATGGAAGTCGAGGATACGCGCTTCGGCGAAGGCGGCGTGCTGTTCATGGGCGACTGCGGCGTGATTCCCGATCCGACGGTGGAACAGCTCGCCGACATCGCGATAACAACCGCGAGACTCGCGCGCCAGATTCTCAACCTCCGCCCGCGCGTGGCGTTGTTGTCTTTTTCGACCAAGGGCAGCGCAACACATCCGAGCATCGGCAAGGTGCAGGCCGCGACCGCGCTCGCCACGAAGATGGCGCGCGAGGCGAAGCTCGATGCCGACTTTGACGGCGAGTTGCAGGTGGACGCGGCGCTGATTCCGCAGATCGCAGCGAAGAAAGCTTCCGAGAGCAAGGTTGCCGGCCAGGCCAACGTCCTGATTTTCCCCGACCTCAACTCCGGTAACATCGGCAGCAAACTCATCCAGCACATGTCGCGCGCCAACGCGTACGGGCAGATTCTCCTCGGCCTCGACCGGCCCGCGGCGGAAATTTCCCGCGGCTCCAGCGCACACGACATTCTCGGTGTGTCCGCCATCGTTGGCCTCCAAGCCATCGACTACAACAAGCTTTATCCCGAGGCGGGCAAAGAACTTCCCGGAGACTGATGCGCACGAACGTTTCGACCCCGCGCGTTTTCATCGCCGCCACGCGCCAGAACGACGGCAAGACCACCGCCTCGCTCGGCCTGCTGAACCGCCTGCGCGAGTTTTATCCGCGCGTCGGCTACATCAAACCCGTCGGCCAGCGCTACGTTGAAGTCGCCGAGCACAAGATCGACGAGGACACCGTGTTGATGGACAGCGTGTATGGCTTGAACTGCCCGTTGAAGGACATGAGCCCGATTGCCATCGAGCCGGACTTCACGCGCCGTTATCTCCAAGAGTCGCGCTACGACGAGCTGCTTGAGAAGCTTGAGGACGCCTTCGATCGCGTGGCGTGGGAGAAGGATTTCGTGCTGTGCGAAGGCTCCGGCCACGCCGGTGTCGGCGCCGTGTTCGACCTCTCGAACGCGCGCGTGGCCAAGATCCTCGATTCCAAAGTCATCATCGTCACGCGCGGCGGCATCGGCAAACCCATCGACGAAGTCACGATCAACCACGCGCTTTTCGAGAAGGAAGGCGTCGAAGTCATCGGCGTGATCCTCAACAAGGTAACGCCGGAAAAGCTCGATTACGTGGCCGACTTCGCGCGGCGCGGGTTGAAGCGCAAGGGGCTGGATCTGCTCGGTGTGCTGCCATTGCTGCCGATGCTTTCGAAGCCGACGGTCGCAGCCATTCGCGAGGAATTGAACGCGGAGGTGCTCGCCGGCCAGCCGCAGCTTCAAAACATCGTCGAGGACATTGTGGTCGGCGCGATGGCGGCGCAGAACGCCGCGCGCCACTTCAAGCCGGGCGTGTTGATCATCACGCCGGGCGACCGCGAGGACATCATCATGGCCGCCGCGACCTCGTCGCACGCGCAGAGCGAGCGGCAGATTTCGGGCCTCGTGCTCACCGGCGACGTCAAGCCGTGCGGCTCGGTGATGCGCCTGCTTGCCGAAGTCGAGTTTCCCGTGCTGATGGTGAAGGACGACAGTTACGTGGTTGCATCGAAGGTGCATGACATGACTGTGAAGACGCACGCGGAGGACAAGGAGAAGATCAATCTCATCCGCGACCTCATCGCGCGGCACGTGGACGTGAAGAAGATTCTCAAAGCCCTCTGACCATGCCTCTGGGCTTGCCACTTAACCCAAGTCTCGGAGGCTTGCCCGTTTATCAACCGGGCCGGCCGATCGAGGAAGTCGCGCGCGAACTCAATCTGCCGCCCGAAAGCATCATCAAGCTCGCCTCGAACGAGAATCCACTCGGTCCGTCGCCCAAGGCGCGCGAGGCGATGCAGCGGGCGATTGCGCAGGCAAACCTTTACCCCGACGGCAACGCCTTCTATCTCAAACGTCATCTCGCCGAGCATCTCACCGTCGAGCCGGCGAACCTGATCCTCGGCAACGGCTCCAATGAGATCATCGAGTTTGTCGGCCACGCGCTGCTCGGGCCCGGGACGAACATCGTCGTCTCCCAGTTCTGCTTCGCGATCTATCCGATCATCGCGAAGATGATGGGCGCGGAAGTCGTGACCGTGCCGGCGAAGAATCATGGCCACGACCTGCCCGCGATGCTCAAAGCCATCACGCCGCAGACGCGCATTGTGTTCGTCGCCAATCCGAACAATCCCACGGGCACGCTCGCGCCGCGCGAAGAGGTCGTTCAGCTCGTGAACAAGGTTCCCCCGCACGTGTTGCTGGTGATGGATGAGGCCTACATCGAATTCCTCGACGACCCGGTGGACCTCCTCGCACTGGCGAGCCGTGTGTTGCCGAACCTGATCCTGATGCGGACGTTCTCGAAGATTTACGGCCTGGCTGGATTGCGCGTTGGCTACGGCGTAGGGCATCCGGAATTGATCGCCGCGCTCGAGAAGGTGCGGCAGCCGTTCAACCTC
>DATDFH010000489.1:0-10084 GCA_036522715.1 Verrucomicrobiia bacterium | reverse complement strand
GCGCGCACAGCGTGGGTGTGCTCTATCAATACGACTTCGGGCAACGCAAACATCGGCATGCAAAAGCTAAACGCACTATCGGCGGCGACTGAGCCTTTCGACTCGCGAGCCGTCGCACCCGAGGTGCCGGCCAAAGATGCGCCCGCGAGCGAACCATTGAGCCGCGCTACAGAGACCAAAGCGACACCCGCACAAATCGTTTTGATTGTGCTGGCGGCGATTCCATTCCTTTATTTTGCGCGCCCGGTGATGTTGCCAATCTGCCTGGCTTCCATTGCCGCAATGACGTTGAAACCGCTCATTCGCTGGTTGTCATGCCGCCGCATTCCGCCGGCGCTGTCCGCCGCCGTAGTGCTTTGCGTCCTCGTAACCGTCATTGGGATTGGTTTCTTCCAACTGGGCCGCCCGGCATTGACGTGGATGAATGAAGCGCCTCAACACATGATCGAGTTGAGGCAACGGTTTTTGAAATTCTTCCCGCGCCTCGTGCGGATCAGTCAAGCGGCGGCGGCGGTGGATAATCTGGGTGCGACGGAGGAAGAAAAAAAGGAAAAGCAAGAGCAAGCACCCACCGTCGAGATCAAAGACAGCCGTGGCGCCACATCATTGGTGAACTGGACCGGAAACCTCCTGGCTGGCGCAGGCGAAACACTGGTGTTGCTATATCTGTTGCTCGCCTCGGGAGACTTGTTCTTGCAGAAGCTGGTGCGCGTGATGCCGACGTTGCGCGACAAGAAGAGCGTGGTCGAGATCAGCCGCGAGATTCAGCAAAGCATTTCCAATTATCTGTTTTCCGTTTCGCTGATTAACATGGGCCTGGGTCTGGTCGTGAGTGGAGGTCTTTACCTCATGGGTGTGCCCAACGCTCTGATGTGGGGAATGCTCGTGGCGGTGTTGAATTTTGTTCCCTACTTTGGCCCCATCGCCGGGGTCCTCGTGCTGAGCACGATGGGTCTGCTTGCTTTCGACACTGTGTGGAAAGGACTCTTGCCGCCCGCCTGGTACTTCTTGGTCCACCTGCTGGAGGCGAACTTCATTACACCAGTGTTGCTCGGGCGCCGCCTTACGCTCAATCCAGTGGTCATTTTTGTTTCCCTGATCTTCTGGACGATGCTCTGGGGTGTGCCCGGCGCCTTATTGTCGGTGCCGATCCTCGTTTCATTCAAAGTGGTTTGCGATCGCGTCCCAGCGATGTTCCCCATCAGTGAACTTCTTTCCCGATGAGCCAGCAACATTTTATCAGTGAGTCCAAATGAATCATTCTGCCGCAAAAATAGTGAGCTGGGTGGGCGCGTGGAGCCGCCTTTCTCTGCAAACACTGGCGGGTGTGGGCAGCTTCGCGCGGGCGCAGTGGGATGAGTTACGGCACGCGGCGGCGGTGATTGGGACGGCCCTCGGCACGAGTGTTCGGCCGAGTTGTTGGGTGCGCGCGGTGTGGAAAGTGTTTGCCCGGCAAGTCCTGGCCACGGGTGTCGAACCGCTTTGGTTTGTCGGCGCAGTGGCCGTCTTCGTCGGCATTTCCGTGGTGGTGCAACTCACCTTCTGGACCGGCGAAGCTGGGCAGTCACAACTGCTCGGGCCGCTGCTGGTGGCCGTCGTGGCGCGCGAACTCGGCCCGGTGCTGATCAATCTCGTGGTAATCGTGCGCAGCGGAAGTGCGATGACAACCGAACTGGGAGTCCTCAAAATCAACGGGGAAGTCCGCGCGCAGGAAGCGCGGGGCTGTGATCCGTTCCTTCATCTCGTTGTGCCGCGCGTGCTGGGCATGGCCGTGTCCACGTTTTGTCTGACCATCATCTTTATCCTCGTCGCCTTTGCGAGCGGCTTCTTGTTTTCGTCGTGGACGGGGAAAGGCAGCCGCGATTTGCTGTTGTTTGCGGACACCATTTCGAGCGCAGTTCATCCCAAAGACATCTTCAACATCCTCGCCAAAAGCACCCTCCCCGCACTGTTTGCGAGCGCGTCCTGTTGTATCGGCGGGCTGGGTATCGGCGGGGCAGACACGGAAATCCCGCAGGCCACGCAACGGGCGCTTACCCGTTCCGTCGCCGGACTGTTTGTCATCTCCGCCGTGGTGTCAGTGCTGACCTACCTGTGATCATGAACGAAACGACCAACATCCCTGAACCTTCCCCCCGTGATAACCGGGGCCAACCGCCGAAAGAGCGCTTCCACTTTCGTCGCGTCAACGAAATCACCGGCACATTCGTGCTGGTCGTGGTCGCCGTGCTGATCGCCGCCGTTGTGTGGACGGGCCGCAGCCAGCGCTGGTTCAAAAGCAACGTCTCGTTGCGGATCACTTTGCCCGAAGCCGGCGCGGCGGGCATCCGGCAGGGATCGGAGGTTTACTTTCTGGGCACACTGGTGGGAAGCGTCTCCTATGTTAATGTCGTGGACGCGGCTGGCCACATGGAAGCACAGGCGAAAATCCGCCGCGACTTCTTTCGGTTCGTGCGCGCGGATTCATCCGCGGTCGTCAAAAAGAAATTCGGCGTGGCGGGCGATTCGTTTTTTGAAATCACGCGCGGCGACGGCCAGCCGTTGCCGGAGGACAACGCCGCCATCGTCTGCAAGGAACAGTTTCAAAGCGCGCTGGAAGCGGCCGTCGAGCAAGTCCGCAACGAAGCCATGCTCGTGTTGAAGAAAGTCAACAGCGGCCTGGATACATGGACCACGCTCGGCACAAATCTGATCACCACGCGGGGGCGGTTGGACCAATTGGTCGGGCGCGTGGACGACCTGGCCACCGACGTTCAGGCCGGCAAGGGCACGGTCGGCAAGCTGCTCACCGACGCCGCGTTGGCCGACGAGGCGCAAAAACTCCTGGCGCGAGCCTACGAGGCGATGAGCGAATTGCAGGGTGTGGTGACGAACCTGAATGTTGCGGCGAAGAACGTCCAAAACGGCACCGCGCGGCTGCCAGAAATCACCGGGGCCGTGGCCGACGAAGCGAAAGACCTGCCTGGCCTGGTCGAACAAACGCAGACGTCGATGCGCGAACTGGAGCGGCTGATTGAAGCGATGCAACGGCACTGGCTCCTGCGCAAGTACGTGAACAAGACAAACCCACCACCCGTGCGTCCGTTGGCCGAAAGCACTGTGCCGGAAAAGAACCCGGTAAAAGTGCTCCGGTCACCGAGGGATTCGTCAAGATGAGCCTGCACGAATGAGGAAGAAAGGCGTGGAATTCGCCCACGAATGTCTGGGACGGTTGGTACCATTGCGAAACGCATGAACCTCATCACCAGATGCCGCCGGCTCGTGGGCTGCTTGGCGTCGCACCGCGCGCACAAGCTCGTGGTCGCGGTGTTGGGCGGCAGCGTGGTGCTGGTGGGTATCGCCATGCTCGTGTTGCCCGGCCCGGCCGTTCTGGTCATTCCGCTGGGACTGGCAATTCTGGCAACGGAGTTTCTTTGGGCGAGGCGCTGGCTGAAGCGCGCGCGGGCGCTGCTTCCGAATGGTAACAAGCAGCCCGCCGGATTTTCCTGGCCACCTGCCCTGTTGATTCCGCATCGCTACTATCTGTTGATCCTCGCCGTGCTTTTCGGCGTTTGGTGGATAGTGCTGGCGATCCACCCGTGGTACCGCAGCACATGGACGTTGGAAAACGCGCTCGCTCTCGCGGGAGTTGCCTTCCTGGCTGTGTTTCATCGCCGGCTCTTGTTTTCGCGCGTCTCTTACTCGTTGATCTTTGTGTTCATGTGCCTGCACCAGGTGGGTGCGCATTACACCTACTCGGAGACTCCGTACGACGTATGGTTCCAACACCCCACCGGACGAACCTTCAACAGCCTCGTCGGCTGGGAACGCAACAACTTCGACCGCGTCGTGCATTTCAGCTATGGCCTGTTGCTCGCTTATCCCATCCGCGAAGTCTTCCTGCGCGTGGTCAACGTGCGCGGGTTCTGGGGCTACTTCCTGCCGCTTGACCTGACGATGTCCACGTCCATGCTCTATGAGTTGGCTGAGTGGGGCACATCCGTGGCGTTTGGCGGTGACCTCGGTCAGTCGTATCTCGGCACACAGGGCGACGAGTGGGACGCGCACAAGGACATGGCGCTGGCCAGCCTCGGTGCGCTCGTCTCGATGTGCATTACCGCCGCCCTCAACTGGCGATTCCAGCGCGACTTCGCCTGGGAATGGGTCGAGAGCTTCCGCGTGAAACATAAGGCCCCGCTCGGCGAGGACGAGTTGGCCCGCATGGCGCAAAAGAAGAAATGAGTTAAGTCGAAACGCTTCGTCGAAGACCGCCCGCCATGACCCCGTTGTCGTTGATGTACATCGGAACAAGTTTTCCACGGTCGTGATGCGCGAACAACATCGCATTGGATCAGTTTTCGAGAAGTAGCACCCGCCATGCACCGTGGGGGATACCCCCACCTCGATAAGGAGGGGCACGTAACGTAGCGTAATTCCAGCGGTAAATCCAAAAACACGAATCCACAAAGCAAAAGCACAATGAAGACGAAATCAACCTATTCGCTCGCGCTCTTGGCAGCTACGGGCGCCATGTTATTCAACAGCGCACCGTCGCGCGCCTCGGAGATGGACGACCGTATCGAGTCATCCGCCAAAAAGTCCCATGTGTTCAAGACGTACCTCAAGGACGATGCGATAAAAACCGCGTCCAAAAATGGTGTCGTTACCATGACCGGCACGGTGGCCTTCGAGTCCCACAAATCACTCGCCCAGGACACGGTCGAAGGTTTGCCCGGCGTCGTCAGCGTGGACAATCGCCTGAAGGTCAAAGGTGAAAGCCCGCCCGAACATTCGGATGGCTGGATCGGCGCAAAGGTGAAAACCACGCTTTTGTTCCATCGCAACGTGAGGAGCACCAAGACAGATGTGAATGTGAAAGACGGAATCGTCATCTTGAGAGGTGAAGCCTCCAGTCTTGCCCAAAAGGAATTGACCGCCGAATACGCCAATGACGTCGAAGGCGTCAAAGACGTCAAGAACGAGATGACGGTGGCCAAGGCCGCAGCCCAGCCGACCGAAACCATCGGCGAAAAGATTGATGACGCCTCCATCACCGCCCAGGTGAAATCGTCCTTGGTGTCGCATCGTTCGACCAGTGCTCTGAAAACGAAAGTCTCGACGAAAGATGGCGTGGTCACCTTGAGCGGCATGGCCAAAAATGCGGCCGAAAAGAGCCTCGTCACCAAGCTGGTCATCGACATTGACGGTGTGAACAGTGTGATCAACAACATGACCATCGCCGTGCCGGTGGCCGCAAACTAAACCAACAGATCGCTGTCGGCTGGTGCGAAAGCGCACCAGCCCGCAGTGATCAAAGCAAACTGAAAGGTAGGTTTTATGTTGTACACAATTGCGGTAGTACTGATTCTTCTGTGGCTGCTGGGGTTGGTAACCAGCGCCACGATGGGCGGGTTCATTCACATTCTGCTGGTGATTGCCATTGTCATGGTGCTCGTCAACGTCATTTCCGGTCGCAAGCGCATCTGACGGGGAAGCAAGAAGCGGTTCGACCTCGACACAAATCAAACAGTCAAAGAACTCCTTATGAACAAAATCGTCTCTCTGGCCCTCCTCGTAGGTGGGGCCGCGCTCATCATCATTGGCGTCAACGCCACAAACTCCTTCAGCTCCGATGTTTCCCGTTTCTTTACCGGCTCGCCGACTGACAAGGCCGTCTGGATGCTCATCGGCGGCAGCGTCGCCGCCATCGCCGGCCTGGCGATGACGGTGCGCGGCACGAAACAAGGCTAGGCGGTGCGCCGAACGATCAATCCGACCCGTCGACCCATTGGCATTATGATACCAAACCATGCGCGCTTCATCGAAGCCATTCACGCGAAGAGGAAAGTTTGCGTGCGGTTCTATTCCAACGCGGACAGTGGCGTACAGGATCGAGTCTGCGCGCCGATGGATTACGGTCCGGAAGGCGAACTCAAGGACGGGATGAATCGCTATTGGCTTTGGGACTACACGAGAACCACGGGCTCTCATACACTAGTCCTACGGCCGCAGCAGATTCTGGAGTTACAGGTTCTCGGCGAGGAATTTGACCCGGCGGACTTGAATGTCAGGCCTCCGCAATGGTCCATCTCCCGGGATTGGGGCTCGCGGTCCTGACCCATTTATGCCCGCACCGTGCGGAGGCCACTACGTGGCGTCCCCGCGCATCGGTCGCGGGAGTGGTCGTTACATGGTTCATGCTCGTTCTCGGCGCTTCGCTGCTCGCGCCATTTGACTTACAAGGTCATTTGCGTCCACCGGCATCGACCCCCACATTGCTCGGCATCGAGAAGTTTACCTTGCGCGCTTCGCTCAATTTGTGTGCATCGCGCACGTGACCATAGACTTTGTTCAACAGTATCGCATTCCGGTGCCCGAGCCATTTGGCCACCACTCCCCGATCCACTCCGCACTCCACGCAACGCGTCGCAAAGAGGTGCCGAAAGTCGTGATGCGACAACTTTGGGATGCCGAGCTTTTCGCGCGCACTCCTCAAAGCGCGGTAACACTCTCGCACCGGCATTAAATGGCGTCCGCGCGTCGGATCATGCAGCCACTGGTCAATGATCGGCCGGCATTCCTTGAAGATCGGCACATCGTGTGCGTCACGCTTGGTGATTTCGGCTCGCACAACAATGCGCCCGTAGGTCTGATCTGGGTCGTTTTCGGCGAATGGTTCGCGTAGATGCAAGTCGGTCTTGAGTAGCTGCCGCGCCTCGTTGATCCGCAGTCCCGTGTAGGCGAGAAACTGTACCACCTTGGCCGCCCGCACGTTTCGTCCCCAGCCTTGGTGCCCGAGCGTGTCAATAAGGCGGGCGAACAATTCTGCCGACGGCGGCTCACCGCGCTTCGTGTTCACCGCCGCCCGCTGGATATGCCGCCCGGGATTTTCGGTGAGTACGCCGGCCAGCACGGCGCGGTCGAGAATTTTGCGGAAGGCGCTCAGGATCCCGTTGAACCTTGGTCCCGCATAGCGGGTCCGCAATTTGTCTCCCCAGTCCACACACTCCAGCGGCGTGATGTCGCTCACTTTTCGACGCCAACTTGGCAAAGTGCGCTCAATGGTCTTCACGCACTCGACGATGAATTGCTTGCTGCTCGGCTTGAGTTCCCGGCTTTCGTTGACCTTCTTGAGATAGGTGGCGGCCAGCTCGGAAAAGGTGGCAGCGGTCGCGAAGACTGGATCGACGGCAGCCGCGCGCTCACGGGTGGCCAGTTCCTTGAGATGGCGATCCCGGAGCAGCTCCGCCTGCTCGCGGTTGCTGGTCTGAAGGCTCTTGCGTAGCGGCGCTCCCTTCGTCCACTTGAAGAAATAGAACGTCTTGCTGCGCGTGTGCTGGAGGAGATACCGGCCGGCCGGCTTGAATTGCCGAGTGGATTTGGTGTTTTCCGCGTTCATTCCTTTGATGCAAAGATTCTGTGCGTACGACCGCTGTCGCGAGCGGCTGTCACCTCAGCGACGGCATTGAAACGGAGCGCCTCGCCACTTTGGTTTGAAATCTCCCTCCGGCATTCCGCGAACATCATCGTCGCTTTTGGGCACGTCGCTCCTATGGGCGCCAAACATAGCAACTTGGAGGTTCCAGAGACTCATCCGAGAGTGTCCGCGTCTAGTTCGCGCGAAGGTCGGCAGGAGGCGCAGGCAATTCCCGGCCGTCCGGCACTACCGCGCAATCTTGATCCGAATCGTCGGCGGAAGTGTTTCGTTCCGCGTGAGATGAACGCGGTGCGCGCGCCTTGGGCTTCTCCTCCTCGCGCAGATACCGGAGCAACTCCTCACGGGCAATCAACCCAGTGCTGCTGCTTCTAAGCTTGCGCCGCAGAATCTCGCGACGCACCGTCCAGTAAGAGACGCCGATCAACAGCGCCGCCGCTTTCATCGGAAATGCCAGGAGATTGTCCTGGTGCACGTCGTTCACGTAAACCGCACCATTCTTGATAGTAGTTTGCATTGTCGGTTGATTATCGGGAAATCGCAGATTCACTTGAAATGGATCTTAAGAGCTTCGCGTGCATAGGCCCGTGCATAGGCCGACGCATTTCCCTTGCAAACTTCCGCTTAGACCTGCGAACTTGCGTCTCTCGCGGATCGCTCGAACTGCGCATCCATGAATCACTTAGCTCAACCCCATTCACCCGTGCCAATCCTCTCGGCGGTTTTCGTAAACCGTAGGTCGTCGGTTCGACCCCGACCATTGGCTCCAGCTTTTCCTCCTCGAATCTTACTCATTCTCCTACTCTTACTCTTCATCTGTCCGCTGGTAGAAAACGGAGGCGAGTAAGAGGAGGAGTAGGAGAATGAGTATGATAGGAGCCAGCTCATCGGCGATGTCGCTTGCCGCGTTCGCGCGCATTCGGTAGCTTCATCCTCATGGATAACGACGTACCGCCGAATCCGCCGCCTGTGTCGCCGCCGGCTCCGCCACCGATCGTGACCCCGCCACCGTTGCTCATGCCGCCACCCGCCACATCACGCAAACGCGGCGGACGCGGCTGGATGATCCTCGCGCTGGTCTTGATGGCCGTCGTCGGGTTCATCGTCGTAGGCAAGGTCGCGCGGGCCTTCAGCGGCGCGGTCAAACGCACCGCGCACCTTGATGGACGCTTCCTTGAGGAAACCGTTATGGAGAACAACCACTCGCGAAATAAAATCGCCGTCATCGACGTGCAGGGAATCATCATGGACAACGTGGACGAGTGGACCGGCGCGAGTCTCGTTTCGTACATCAAGGACCAACTCCACGTCGCCGAGGAAGATGGTCACGTGAAGGCGGTCGTCTTGCGCGTCGATTCACCCGGTGGTGAAGTGCTGGCCGCTGACAACATCGCGCGCGAACTCGCCGACTTTCAAAAGGAATCTGGCAAACCGGTGATCGTCTCGATGGGCAGCCTGGCGGCGTCGGGCGGATATTACATCGCAGCGCCGTGCCGTTGGATTGTCGCGAACGAACTGACGATCACCGGCAGCATCGGCGTGATCATGGAAGGCTACAATTACCGCGGCCTGCTCAACAAGGTCGGCATCAAGCCCGAGACCTTCAAGAGCGGCAAGTTCAAGGACATGCTCAGTGGCGACCGCGAGCCGAGCGAAATCACCGAGGAGGAACGCGCGATGGTCCAGTCGCTCATTGACGAGACGTTCGAGAAGTTCAAGTCCGTGGTCGCCAACGGACGCAAACAGGCGGCCAAGGACAACGAGGGCAAGGGCCGCGAACTCAACTCGGACTGGGAGAACTACGCCGATGGCCGCGTGATCTCCGGCAAGGAGGCGCATAAACGGGGCTTCGTCGATGAACTCGGCAACTTCGACACGGCCGTCCATCGCGCGCTGGAGTTGAGCGACGTGGAGACCGCAAACCTCGTCCAGTATCAGTTGCCCGTGAGCTTCGGCCGGTTCTTCCGCCTGTTCGGCAAGACCCACGCGCCGGCCATCAAGATCGATCTCGGCGTCGAGCTGCCCAAGATCGCCGCCGGCAAGATGTATTTCCTCTCGCCCATTTTCTTGCGCTGACGTGAAGGGCGTCACGGTCATCGAGCATCCGCTCGTGCAACATGGGCTGGCGCGGTTGCGCGACGGGAACACCGACCTTGGCGAATTTCGGCGCGTCGTCGGCCAGTTGGGGGTGCTGCTCGTCTATGAAGCCACGCACTCGCTCCCCGTCAAACCCGTCACGGTGAAAACCCCACTGGCGACCGCGCGCGGCGAACGCTTGCGAGGCGACGTCGTTCTCGTGCCGGTGCTGCGCGCCGGCCTCGGCATGTTGCACGCGGTCACGGAGTTCATCCCTGACGCGCGCGTTGGTTTCATCGGTCTCGCGCGTGACGAGGAGACGTTGGAAGCGCGCCGTTATCATTGCAGCCTCGCGGGAGAACTCGACGGCAGCGATGTGTTGCTCCTCGATCCGATGCTTGCGACCGGCGGAAGCGCTGTCGCCGCGCTGGAAATCATCCGTGCCCGCCGGCCGCGCAGCATCCGTATGGTCAATCTCCTTGCCGCGCCCGAGGGCGTCCGCCGCGTGCGCCGCGCGCATCCCGACGTGCCGATCGTCGTCGCCTCCATCGACACACGGCTCAACGGCAAAGGCTACATCGTCCCCGGCTTGGG